>JAXHTF010000106.1 GCA_034211275.1 Acidobacteriota bacterium | reverse complement strand
CTCCGGATCCTCGATGAGGCGGGTCACCGCCCACAGATTGAGGCCGAAATAAAACGGAGAGAGAAGCAGGCCGAGGGCACCCACCACTTTGACCACCGCCGCCGGGTCGGGCACTGCGGCGAGGATCGCCATGCCGCCGAAGGTCACCGCCAGCAGGAAGATCCAATAGGCTCGCGGGCTGGCGCCGCTGACCCCGCCGGCGGAGACGGCGGGCTCGCCGCGCAGCACCTGGAGGACCGCCACGAAGGTGCGGGGGAAGCCGTCCATGGAGGTGTAGCAGGTGGTGAGGAGGGCGAAGAAGGCGGTGGTGAGGAAGACCGGTCCCATCCACGGCCCGAGCACCGAAGTGTAGATCTGGGACAGGGTCGTGGCCACCTCCGGCCCCTCCGGTACCAGGCCCCGGGGGTAGAGCAGGGTGGCGCCGAGGCAGACGAAGGCCGCCGCCAGCAGCGCCGACAGGCCGTAGCCCAGGCGTAGATCCGCGAGCCCTTCCCGCAGGCGGGAGCGGCGCTCCGCCGGGGCGTCCGGGGTGCCGGGGCGGAAGCGGCCCTGCTCCAGGGCCCAGAGGCTCTGCCACACCGACACCGCCACCGAGGTGGGCATGAAGCCGAGAATCGCCGCCACCAGCAGGATCGAACCCTCCGGCAGCCTCGGTCGCAGCATCCCCGGCAGCTCCGAGGCCGCCGGCGGCGCGGCGAAGAAGGCCACGGCGGTGCCGAGGGCGAAGAGCAGCATGAGCAACAGATTGAGAGCCCGCAGCGAGGCGTAGCGGCCCCAGCGCAGCAGCGCCAGCAGCCCCAAGGCCAGGACCAAGCTCCAGCCGCCGAGGCTCAAGAGTCCCACCGCCGCCACCAAGAAGGAAGCGGTGAGCCCCAGCAATGCCGCCAGCACGCCGGCGGCCTGCAGGGTCATGTCCAGCAGGCCCATCCACAGCGCCCAATGCTTGGGGCCCGGCGCTCGGGCGTAGGCTTCGAGCAACGACTCCCGCCGCGCCGCCACGTAGCGCGGGGCGAATTCGAAGGCGGGGTATTTGAGCACGTGCACCGCCAGCACCAGCCACACCAGCTGCAGCTCATAGCGGGCACCGGCCTCCGGGCTCATGAGGATGTGGCTGGCCCCCACGGAGGTGGCGGCCAGCAGAATGCCCGGGCCGAGGCTGCGCAGCTTGATCATGGTGAGGGTTCGGTTCCAGGAAGGGAGTGGTTCCGGGAAGGGAGTGCCTCCCGGCGCCGGGCTCAGTTCAGATAGCCCAGCATCTCCTCGGCGTCCCGAGCCCAGGACGACTCCGGCGCCAGCTCCTGGACTCTGGCCAGGTGCTCCTTGGCCTTGGCGTTATTGCCCAGGTTGAGGTAGCAGCGGCCCAGGGTGTAGTGGGCCTCCGCCATCTCCGGCCGCGCCGCCACCACCTCTTCCAGCTGCGCCCGGGCAGCTTCGTAGTCGCCCGCCTTGAACAGGCTCTCGGCCTCCTGGTACTTCCGCTCCTGCGCCGCTTCCGGAGCCTGGGCCTCCAGATCCTGCACCGCCGCGGCGAGGGCGTCCTCGTCTCCCAGGGCGCTGGCGGCGGAGATCTGCAGGCTCAGCGCGGACTCGTTCTGGGGGTCGATCTCCAGGGCCCGCTGAGCACTCTCCAGGGCGCCGGCGGCGTCCTCCCGTTGCAGCCGGTAGCTGGCGACGGCGGCGTGGGCGGCGGCGAGCTCGGGGTTGAGGCGGGTGGCGGCGACAAAGCGCGCTTCCGCCTGGGCCGCTTCACCGGCGTTTTGCTGCAGGACACCGTCGTTGAACACCAGCACCGAAGAGTAGGAACCGATCTTCACCGCTTCGTCGGAGCCCTCCGCCACCGCCGCCGCCAACCCTTCGACGGCGCGGCTCAGCCGCTCTTCGTCCTTCAAGGTCAGCGCCGTCTCCAGCAGCAGCCGCAGGGCCGGCAGCGAGTCCTCGTCCGCTGCCAGCAGCGCCTCCGCCGCCTCCGCGGAGCGCTCCGGCCGGTTGGCCGCCAGGGCGGCCTCGGCGATGGCCCGTTGGGCTTCCATCAGCTCCGGGTTGAGCTCCGCCGCCTCCTCGAAGGTCGCGAGGGCGGTTTCCGCGTTGCCGCTCTGGAGCTCCTCGACGCCGCGGTTGTAGAGCTCCACCGCCCGTCGCCGGAGCGCTTCCGGACTGTCCAAGGACGGCATGGTGAGCTCGTAGGTACGGTCGTAGCGGGGGTCGATTTCGAGGGTGGTGATGAGGCTGTCGTAACCCTCCGCCGTGAGGGTCCAGAGATAGCTCCGGTCGGCGCGCTCGAGGGTCACCACGAAGCGCCCCTTGTCGTCGGTGACCAGCTGCTCGGACCAGCCCGGCGCCTCCGGGCTCGTCACCCGCACCGAGACCCCCGGCAGGGCTTCGCCTTCGGGGCTGTTCACCACCGCCTCGATGCGCACCGACTTCTTCCCCTTGCGGGCGGCGTGGGCCTCCGTGGGGACCAGCAGGGCGAGGAGCAGGAGGGCGAGAACGGCGGAAAGAATCGGTCGCATGGGGTGCAATCTCCTGGCGGATGAACGGGGCCCGGCGCTGGACGCGCCGGCATCGAAGCTTTGCCGCGAGGCTCGGCGGCCCGGTCGGCGCCGTCGATTGTACCGATGCCGGCCCATCCCTGCACGGCATGGGGTAAAGTCGCTGGCCATGAGCACGGAAAGGAAGCGCGTGGGGATCTTCGGCTGGGGAGTGGTGGCTCCCCGGTCGCCGAATATCGAAGCCTTTGAAAAGAACCTGGAGCGGGCCACCACCTGGCTGAAGCCCTTCGACGGCTTTGGTCCGAGCAACTTCCTGGTGGGGGAGCCGGACTTCGATTTCAGCGTCTACCGGCCGTGGATCGACCAGCGCTTCGAGCCCCGTCGGTTCTCCATGCTCGACGCCAAGATGGGGGACATGGTCAAGTACGCTCTGGGTGCCTTCATCCAGGCCCTGGGGCAGAATCCCGGTCTCGAAGAGGAGCTCAAAAGCCTCGGCTCCGAGGCCCACGTCTACGTCGGTACCGGTCTCGGCGACTTCTCGGTGCAATACGACATCGCCCGGGAGTATCAGCGCGCCCAGCGCCGCTGGAACCGCTTCTGGTGCAAGGCTCCTCACTGTCCGCCGCTGGAACGCTACCGCAGCCTCGACGAGGCGGCGGCGCGGGAGCTGCTGGTGGAGCTGGAGGCACCGGCGGATCTGGCGGACCACGATCCCACCGCGCTCGATCCCTACGACGACGGCTTTCTCGAAGCCTCGGACCGCTGGCACGAGTTCTGGGCGCGCCATTCCCAGGGCCTGGCGGACTTCCTCGCGGAGCTGCAGGAGATCGAGGCGGAGGGCATCGGCGACGACGTCGAGAGCTCCAAAGGCCATGTGATCCGCCGCAAGCTGGCGGCGCGCAAGAAGCTGCGGGACCGCTGGCAGTGCCCGACAGAGCCGTGGAATGCCGTCGACGCCCGCCTGTTGTGGAATATCCCCAATATTCCTGCGGCCCAGATCTCCATGCTCGGCGGCATCACCGGCCCGGCGGTGGCCCCCATCGCCGCCTGCGCCGGCTTCGGCGCCGCCCTCAAGCTGGCGGATGCCGCCATCCAGGCCGGCGAGGCCAAGGTGGTGGTGGTGGGCACCACCGATCCCAAGCCCCATCCCCTCACCGTCGGCAGCTTCTACCAGGCGCGGGTGATGTCCCACGACGGCCGCGTCTCCAAGCCCTTCACCGGCATGCGCGGCACCCACGTCTCCGGCGGCGCCTGCGTGTGGATCGTCGGCGACGCCGACTACCTGATGGCCAAGGGAATGCAGCCCCTGGGGCTGGAGATCGTCGGCGTGGCGGTGAGCTCCGACGCCGACCACATCATCACCCCGTCGGAAGAGGGCCCCCGCAGCGCCATGCGCCGGGCCATGGCGGTGGCGCAGGTAGAGCCGGAGGAGGTCTCCACCTGGGATATGCACGCCACCGCCACCCCGGGAGACTGGCAGGAGCTGCAGAACGCCCTGGCGGTGCTGCCGGGGAAGACCCGCTTCACCGCCCGCAAAGGCTCCTTCGGGCACGGCATGTCGGTGTGCGGAGGCTGGGAGCTCACCGCCCAACATCTCGGCGTGGTGACCGGCAAGCTCCATCCCGTGGATCTGCAGGAGGCGGAGCTGCATCCTCAGGTGCAGCCCTATTTCGACTCCCTGGTGCTCGATCAGCCGGAGGTCGCCGGCGACGGCAGCGTGGCGGGGAAGATCAATATGGGCATCGGGGGAATTAATGCGTGCGTCATCTGCCGTACGTGGGGTCGCCGCTGATCGCACGCCATCTCGTCAAGTGCTCGTCTCTCGGCTTGTGCGGCGTACTCTCCAGTACGCCTCCGCGCCTCGTTCCTGCGCTTTGACGATCTGACGCACGCTGAGCGGCGATTGGTGACACGCACGCTGCTCGGGGAGACGAGTTTCCGTCGTCAGGCGAAACGCCGCAGCAGGCGCAGGCAGGAGTCGAGGTAGCCGCCGCCGAAGAGATTGAGGTGGTTGAGCAGGTGGTAGAGCTGGTAGAGTTGAAGGCGCTCCTCGGCCCCCGGCTCCAGGGGCCAGACCTCCTGATAACCGCTCTCGAAGTCGGCGTCGAAGCCGCCGAAGAGCCTCGTCATGGCCAGCTCCGCCTCCCGGCGCCCATAGTACGCCGCCGGGTCGATGAGCACCGGCAGGCCGTCGGCGGAGACCAAGTAGTTACCGCCCCAGAGGTCCCCGTGGATCAGCGTCGGCGGCTCTCCAGTCTCGCCCATGGGCTCGCCGATGAGCTCCCCCAGCCGGTCCAGGACCCGATCCCCCAGACGATTCAGCTCCCCGGTTGAGAGGCCCTGGCGCCGCGCCAGATCGAGCTGGAACCCCAGCCGGTGGCGGCGCCAGAAGTCCACCCAATCCTCGGTCCACGGGTTGGGCTGGGGCGTGGTGCCGAGAAAATTGTCGTGTTCGAAGCCATAGCCTTGGGCGGCGTGGGGATCTCGGGTACTCGCTTTGTGCAGTCGGGCCAGGGCGCGGCCGAAACGCGCCGAGAAGCCTGCCGGGCGAGGACCGGTAGCGATGCGTTCCAGGAGCAAGAACGGGTGGCCGGCCTCGCCCACCGCCAGCACCTTCGGCAGCATCAGCTCGGCCTCGAGACCAGCTTGTGCGTCACGGGCGGCGGCCAGGGCGCGGAGGCCTTCCGCTTCCCGCTGGAACATGCCTTGGGGAGCCGCGGAGTTGCTCTTCAGGAAGGCCTCGCGGCCGTTGGAGAGGTGGAGGGTCCAGCTGCGGTGAAAGCTGCTGCCGCCGGCGACTTGGGCATTGCGGATCGAGATCTCGCCGCCGTCGGCGCTCAGCTGCGTCTCGATCTCCTGCTGCAGATCCCGGGGCAGCGCGGTACCCGGAGTCATGGCGCGGGGCGAGACGACTCGTCGAGTACCTTCCCGAGCTCTTCGAGCACCGCCGGGCAGCCGGTCTCCAGCAAGTCCAGCACCTCCTCGAATCCGCGGGTGCCGCCGTAGTACGGATCCGGGACGTCCCGGGGAGCGGTCTCCGGGAGGTAGTCGGCGAAGAGCCGGAGGCGCCCCCGGGGGTCGGGGTGCAGGGCCTGGAGGTCGTGGAAATTCTCCCGATCCATGGCGATGATCAGGTCGAAGGCGTCGAGATCTCCTTCCAGCACCCGCCGGGCGCGGCTGGTCAGCTCATAGCCTCGCTGGCGGGCGGCGGCGCGCATACGGGCGTCCGCCGGCTCCCCGGCGTGGGCGCCGATGGTGCCGGCGGAGTCGACGCCGATGCGGTCGTCCAATCCCTGCTCCGCCAGCAGCGAGCGGAACACGCCCTCGGCGGCGGGGGAGCGGCAGATATTCCCCATGCATACGAAGAGGACGTTGGGGCGGGGGAGGGAGAGCGCAGGGCTCTCGTTTTCGGAGCTCGGATTTTGGGCGTTGGGAAACATGATGACGGCGGATTGTCTCACAATCCTCGCTCCGGAGACTCGCCGGAGAGCAGGGAGTTTCTACCTGCCCGGGAGATATTCCCATGTCTCTAAGCCTCTATTCCGTCTTGAGACGGTGAGACGAGGGAGCCCAGAGAATGAGAACGATGGGCCCCCGTTTCTGACGACAGACAAGCGTCCAGCTCCGGGGCTCGGAAGCCGCCGGAGGAGGAATTGGGCTGTTTCTTGGACGCTGTTGGGGAGTGGATCGAGGCTCAGCTGGTCATGCCGGAGTCGCTCTCGCCGGCCACCGTCGGGGTGGATGCGCTGCCGCCGGGGACATCCCGCAGCATCTCCTCGCAGGAGCGGAACTGCTGGAAGAACCGGCGCATGGCGGCAGCCAGCTCAGCGTGGTTGAGGCGGTAGATCACCGACTGTCCTTGACGCTCATCAATCACGAGATTTGCGTCTCGAAGGATGGATAGATGCCTCGAAATTGTAGGTTGAGATAGGTTGAAGTTCTCTACGATCCCTCCAACCGCACTCTGATTCTCTTCCAGGAGCTCCAGGATTCGCCGTCGCGTTTCGTCCGAAAGGGCTTTGAACGTCTTGCTCATCTGCCGTTTGGCTCGGCGCTCCGACAGGGTCTCGTCCGGCGCCGTCGCGAAGTGCTGGTCCATCAACGTGTTCCTCGTGCTGTTCATCGCTGCTTCCATTGATTGTCCCCCCACCAGGTGGTTGAGTGATCCATCGACCGGTCGGCCTTCTTCGAGACGGTTTGCCTTCTTGGACGTCTATCCGCGAAGAACCGTCGCTCTACGCCCGCAGAAGAATTCCGGTGATGTAGATATGCAAATGTAGTGCCATTTCTCGTCGAGACTGCCGCCCCTTCGCGGGCGCTGCTGAGGGCTGACTGTCTCGAAAGGAAGTTGTTTATTTTCAGTGACTTGACGTCCGCTCGGTGATTCTGCCGAAGGCGCTCCCGGGGCGCCTGGGGGAGGCCTTTTCGAGTCGGTTGATCCAAAGAGTTGAAGCGGCGGTGACAGAAAATGGAGAGGCATGAGGCGAACGGTCCGTCCGCTGGGTGATGAGAGCAATGCCCGCCCCTCGACGTTGCCATGGGAGTTTTTCGGCTCATCGAAGAGAAAGAACTGCAGATCCCATACCAACTCTGACGGTCCACCCGTTACGGTCCACCCGTGATGGCCCACCCGTGATGCCTTGCTCCGAGCCTGGGCAGAGCGACGCGATAGACTCCCGAGCGACGTTCTCGAATTGAGCTTGTTGTTCGCCGAGCTCATCCTCTGCCGGTCGTCAGGAGATCATCCATGGCTGAGATTCACTACCGTGCCTGCCCCCTCTGTGAGGCCATCTGCGGCCTGCGCATCGAAGTCCAGGAGGGGAAGGTCACCTCCATCCGCGGCGACGACGACGATCCCTTCAGCCGCGGCCATCTCTGCCCCAAGGCGGTGGCGCTGCAGGACATTCACACCGATGGGGACCGCCTGCGCCGGCCGCGCCTCCGCACCGGCGACGGCTGGCGAGAGCTGGAGTGGCCGGAGGCGCTGGATCTCGCCGCCCGGCGCCTGCGGCGAGTCCAGGAGGAGCACGGCCGTCACTCCGTGGCGGTCTATCTGGGCAACCCGACGGTGCACAACTACGGAGCCCTGCTCTACGCGCCGGCGTTCATCTCCGCCCTCGGCACCCGCAACCGCTTTTCCGCCACCTCCGTGGACCAGCTGCCCCACCACCTGGCGGGCCGGCTGATGTTCGGCCACATGCTCCTGATTCCGGTGCCCGACGTCGACCGCACCGACTTCTTCCTGATGTTGGGAGCCAATCCGCTGGCCTCCAACGGCAGCTTGATGACAGCTCCCGGCATCCGCCGCCGGCTGAAGGAGCTCCAGGGCCGCGGCGGGCGTTTGGTGGTGGTGGATCCACGGCGCACCGAGACGGCGAAGCTGGCGGATCAGCACCTCTTCATCCGCCCCGGCGGCGACGCCCTACTGCTGGCGGCGCTGCTCCGCGAGCTGCTCCATTCGTCGCCGCGAGGGGGAGCCGGCGAGGAGGAGTTCCAGCGCCGGCTAGCTCCCTTCACCGACGGTCTGGAGGCGGTGCGGGAGGCCGTCGAACCCTTCACCCCGGAGGCGGTGGAGGCGGGCACCGGGGTGGCGCCGGAGACTCTCCGGCAGCTGGCGCGGGACTTCGCCGAGGCGCCGTCGGCGGTGTGCTACGGCCGCATGGGTGCCTCCACCCAGGCCTTCGGTGCCCTCTGCCAATGGCTGATCAACGTCATCAACACCGTCACCGGCAACCTCGACCGCCCCGGCGGCGCCCTCTTCGCCCGCCCCGCGGTGGACGTGGTGAAATCCTCCGGGCGCGGCGGCGTGGGCCGCTTCAAGAGCCGGGTACGGGGCCTGCCGGAATTCGGTGGCGAGCTACCGGTGGCGGCGCTGGCGGAGGAGATGGAGACCCCTGGCGAGGGGCAGATCCGGGCGCTGGTCACCCACGCCGGCAACCCGGCGCTCTCCACCCCCAACGGCCGGCGGCTGGAGCGGGCTCTGGGGGAGCTGGACTTCTTCGTCGCCATCGACTTCTACGTCAACGAGACCACCCGCCACGCCGACCTCATCCTGCCCCCCACCGGGCCGCTGGAGCACGAGCACTACGACCTCGCCTTCCACGCGCTGGCGGTGCGCAACACCGCGCGCTTCTCCCGGGCGGTCTTCGACGCGGAGCCGGGAGCGCTCCACGACTGGCAGATCTTCGACCAGCTGCGCAGCCGGCTGCAGCGCTTCGGCCCCCGCAAGGCACCGCTCAAGAAGCGCCTGGCGGGCTGGCTGACGGGCCGCCTCGGGCCCCGCAGGCTGCTCGATCTGGGGCTGCGCACCGGTCCCTACGGTGGCGGCCTCAACCCCCTGGCCAAAGGCCTGCGGCTACGGAATCTGCTGGACGACCCCCACGGCATCGATCTCGGCCCCCTGGAGCCTAGCCTGCCGCGGCGCCTGCGCACCCGCGACCGCCGGCTGCACCTGGCGCCGGAAGAGCTGCTGGCGGATCTGGTGCGGCTCCGGGAGCACCTGCCCGCGGGAGACTCCGCCGGCTCTTCGGCCCAGGCCGAGACCGGGACCCCGGGGGAGCCGGGAGCCCTCCAACTCATCGGCCGGCGCCAGGTGCGGAGCAACAACTCCTGGATGCACAACTATCCCCGGCTGATGCGCGGCAAGGATCGCTGCACCCTCCTCATGCATCCCGACGACGCCACCGCCCGGGGCCTTGCGGATGGCGCCCGGGTCTCCGTGCGCTCGCGGGTGGGCAGCATCGAGGTGCCTCTGGAGGTCAGCGACGAGATGATGGCCGGCGTCGTCAGCCTGCCCCACGGTTGGGGCCACGGCCGATCCGGTGTGGAGCTGGAAACCGCCACCGAGCACCCCGGCGCCAGCATCAACGACCTCACCGACGACCAGCGCATCGACCCCGTCTCCGGCAACGCCGCCTTCTCCGGCGTCCCCGTCACCGTCCAAGCCGCCGCCGGAGCCGGGGAGGAGGCGGCGGAGTAGGCGGAGGGGGCCACGCTGCTAGACTGCTGGTCGTGTTGGAAAACCCCGTCGAGTTGAAGAACCCCGTCGCGGTGAGGACGGCATCGGAGAAGGATTCATGACCCTGGATGAGACCAGCCTGGAGGCACTGCTGCGGGATCTCGAATCAGATCGGGTCGAGCGCAAGCGTTCCGCCAGGGACACCAAGGATATTCGGAGGGCTATCTGCGCCCTGGCCAACGACCTTCCGGACCACGGTAGTCCCGGCGTGATCTTCGTGGGCGTTGAGGATGACGGTACCTGCGCGAGTCTGGAAATCACCGACGGGATGCTGAAGAAGCTCACCGAGATGCGTTCCGACGGCAAGATCCAACCCTTCCCGACGTTGCGAGTGCAGAAACGAACCTTGGCGGGCTGTGAGGTTGCGGTTCTCGAGGTTGAGCCTTCGAAGGTTCCCCCGGTGCGTCTGGACGGCCGGACCTTCGTACGGGTGGGGCCCACCACGCGGCAGGCCAGTCCTGAGGATGAGCGCCAGCTGACGGAGAGGCGCCGCGCCGGTGATCTGCCCTTCGACTTGCGGCCGGAGCCGGCAGCCACCCTCGAGAACCTGGACCTGGAGCACTTTCAGCAGGTCTATCTTCCCAGCGCGGTGGCGGGGGAGGTACTGGAACAGAATCAGCGAACCCTCGAAGAGCAGCTGGCGTCCTTGCGCATGACCACGCCGGACGGTGTCCCTACTCACCTGGGACTTCTGGTGCTCGGGCGAGATCCCCGTGAGTTCATACCCGCGGACTACGTCCAGTTCTTGCGTATCGAGGGAGGAGATCTTACCGACCCGATCAAGGATCAACGGGAGATCGACGGCACCCTGCTGGATTTGCTCACCAAGCTGGACGAGACCCTGAAAGTGCACATCTCTGTAAGCCTCGATCTCCTGGCTGGAGATACTGATGTCCGCAAAGCCGACTATCCCATCGCTGCGCTCCAGCAGCTCGTGCGCAACGCCGTTCTGCACCGCAACTACGAAGGCACTCACGCACCGGTACGCATCACGTGGTTTGACGACCGCATTGAGATTCAGAACCCCGGGGGTCCCTATGGCCAGGTGACCCGTGAGAACTTCGGCCAGCCCGGGGTCACCGACTACCGCAATCCCCATCTGGCGGAAGCGATGAAGAATCTGGGATTTGTTCAGCGATTCGGAGTGGGCATTGCCCTCGCTCGCCAGCAGCTGGAAGCCAACGGCAACCCGCCGCTGGAGCTGCAACCGACGGACCAGAACGTTCTGGCGATCGTGCGGAGGCGCTCATGACGCCGGTCTCCATCGCCTTCTTCAACAACAAGGGCGGGGTGGGCAAGACTTCTTTGGTCTACCACCTGGCCTGGAAGCTGGCCGATGAGGGGCTGCGGGTCCTGGCGGCGGATCTGGATCCCCAGGCGAACCTCAGCGCCGCCTTCCTTGACGAGGATCGGCTCGAGGAGCTGTGGAGCGACGAAGCAGACCGGGGGACGGTCTTTCAGGCGGTGCAGCCCCTGATGCGAGGAACCGGGGATATTCAGCCCGCCCACGTTGAGATCGTCGACGACGCTCTGGCGTTGTTGGTAGGAGACTTCTCCCTATCCCAATTCGAGGATGAGCTTGCAAGCCAATGGTCTGGATGTCTTGGCGGCAAGGAGCGCTCGTTTCGCGTTATTTCGTCGTTCTGGAGAGTGATAGAGAAGGCCGCCGAAGAGCACGGAGCTTCTGTCATCCTGGTCGATCTGGGGCCGCATTTGGGGGCGATCAACCGCGCCGCATTGATTGCGGCGGACCACGTGGCGGTGCCGGTGTCACCGGATCTCTTTTCACTCCAGGGCCTGCGCAATCTGGGGCCGACGCTTCATCGTTGGCGTGAGGAGTGGCAGGATAGGTTGAGAAAGAACCCGCGCCCGGAGGAGCTTGAGCTCCCTTCCGGAGCGATGCAGCCAGCGGGCTATATCGTCCTCCAGCACGCGGTTCGTCTGGACCGGCCGGTGAAGGCCTACGATAAGTGGATTCGCCGAATTCCGGGTACCTACGCCAAATACGTTCTGTGGCAGCCATTGGAAGAGCCTATGACGGTGACCGAGGATCCCCATTGCCTGGCACTTCTCAAGCACTATCGCAGCCTGATGCCTATGGCTCAGGAGGCACGCAAGCCCATCTTTCACCTCAAGGCCGCCGACGGGGCCATCGGTGCTCACTCCTCTTCGGTGCAGCGAGCGGACCAGGATTTCTTAGAGTTGGCGGAGCACTTGATGCAGGCTGTTGGTGTGCCCATGCCGGTTCTTCCTTGAGCTCCTTGTGCGGACCTACCCGTGAGCCCGCTGCTACTATCCAGAATCTGAACTAGATTTCCGCCCGTCGGCTTGTCTTCGATGGACGACCACCGACGAGGCCTTTGCTTTTCGAGAGGAGCAACCGTGCGCTCGACCTTCCTGGTGACCTGTTGTCTGTTGGTCTGCGGAATCTTCCTCGCTCTGCCGGCGGCGCCGGCGGGGGCGGAGGATCGGAACCTGATCTTGCTGGAATCTGGTTTCTTCGATCCCGCCCAGCCCCAGGCCTTGGAGGAGGGGTTGGCTATCGCCGAGGGGGAGGCCGGGAGCGAGGTGCTCTTGGTCAAGCTCTCGGGGCCTGCTTCGGTGGAGCAGCAGCGGGCGCTCGGAGCTGTGGTGGAAAGAGTCTACGCCTACCTGCCCCACGACACCTTCCTGGTGCGGACCAAGTCCCTCGGCGCTGTAGAGCGGGGCCGGGTGGCGAGGGCCGTGGAGGCCTCTTGGCTGGGGACCTACCAGCCGGCCTACAAGATCTCTCGGCGCCTGGCGGCGATCACGGCGGATGGAGTTGCGGTCGGCGCTGAAGGGACCCTCGGGGACGAGAAATCTACCGCCCACCGGCTGCCGGTGATGGTGCGCGTCTTCCCCGACGGGGATCTCGCTACGGTGACCCGGCGGCTGATGGATCTCGGAGCCGGCACGCCGGTGGGCTCGGCGGCGGGGGAGCGCTTCGGCCGCCTGCGCTTCCTGCTCACCGCGCAGCAGATCGTCGATCTGCGGTGGGCCATGGCGCGGTTACCGGAGGTCTTCCACCTGGACCTCGAAGGCCGACGGGTGCTGCTCAACGACACCACCAGCTGGGTGGCTCAGAGCGGTGTCTCCGGCGGTGCGGCGACGCCGGTGCACGACCAAGGCATCTTCGGCGCCGGGCAGACGGTGGCGGTGCTGGATACCGGCATTGATCCGGATATGTGTTTCTTCCGCGACGATGCGGCGGGTCTGCCGGCGATCAACCCTTGCGACGGCGGCACCGCCATCGACGGCTCCCAGCGCAAGGTGATCGCGGTGAACTTCCTGTGGAGCAGCGAATGCGCCGGCGGCATCAGCGCCTTCGAGTGGGATACCCACGACCACGGTACCCACGTGGCCGGCACCGTCGCCGGCGACAACCCGGCCACTCCCGGGGTCCGCGACGCCGGGGACGGCCTGGCGCCGGCGGCACGGCTGGTGATCCAGGACGGCGGGGTCTTCTTCGACAACTGTGCTGACCTACCGGGCTTGGGTTGCCCGGTGGTGGACCTCAACCCCATCTTCCAGCAGACCTACGACCAGGGCGCACGGATCCACACCAACTCTTGGGGGGATCGGGAGAATTTCACTCCGCACAATATCTACAGTGCCGGCAGCGAGGACGCTGACGAGTTCATGTGGGAGCATCCGGAATTCCTGCTGGTCTTCGCCGCCGGCAACTCCGGCCCCTCGTCGGAGACCGTGGGCAGTCCCGCCACGGGCAAGAATGTGGTCGCCGTGGGGGCTACCCGCCGCGGCTCCTCCGCTGAGAGCCTGGCCAGCTTCAGCAGCTGTGGCCCCACCGACGACGGCCGCATCAAGCCCGACGTGACTATGCCCGGGGAGAGCATCATCTCCGCCAACAACGACTCCAACACCGGCACCAACAACTGCAACACTCGCTCCATGAGCGGCACCAGCATGGCGGCGCCGGGGGTTGCGGGGGCGGCGGCGTTGGTCCGGGAGTACTACACCGGTGGCTGGTATCCCTCCGGCAGCGCCCAGCTGGGGGATGCTTTCACCCCGTCGGCGGCGTTGCTCAAGGGCTCCCTGGTGCACTCCGCCCAGGCCATGACCAGCGTCGGCCAGTCCATCCCCGCGGATTGCCAGGGCTGGGGCCGGGTGCTGTTGGACAACGTACTGTACTTCGCCGGTGAGGACCGCGATCTGTGGATCGAGGACGACACCAGCGGACCGGCATCGGTGGGGCCGGATCAGACCCGCCGCTCCGCCTTTCAGGTGAGCCCGGGAGAGTCTCTCAAGGTCACCCTCACCTGGACCGACTACCCCTCCACGCCGGTGGCGGCGGTGCATCTGGTCAACGACCTGGATCTGCTGGTGAGCGGTCCCTCCGGCACCTTCCGGGGCAACGTTTTCGCCGGCGGCGCCTCCGGTACCGGCGGTACCTTCAACCACCGGGACACGGTGGAGCAGGTCTACCTGCCGGCACCGGCGGCGGGGGAGTACACGGTCACCGTCGACGCCTTCAATCTGCCCCAGGGGCCCCAACCCTACGCCCTAGTGGTGAGCGGCGATCTGACGGCGCTGCCCGATGCCAGCCTCTTCTCCGACGATTTTGAGGGCGGGAATGCGGGGGCCTGGTCGGCGGTGGTCTCGGACCAGAATTGACGGGGGATAGAGGACCGGCCCGTTACAGGACCTGCTAGAGAGTCGGCGGGCTCAGGACCCGCTCCCGCTCCTCCGGCGAGGCTTGAGCCAGCTCTTCGGCGGCGGCATAGAAGCAGGGCAGCTCGCCGCGGCATTGCTCCAGCAAGCGCTGGAATCCTTCCTGGTAGCGATGATAGGCCCCCACCGCCGCCAGGTCGGCATTGTTCAACGGGCGGGAGAACCAGGGCTCGTAGGCGGCCCAGATCGGGTCCTCCCGCTCCAGACGCCGGTGGGCGTCTCGTAGCTCCCCGAGGATCCGGCCCTTGTGCCAGCGTTTCCAAGCCTTGCCGCGGTCGGTGGCGTAGATCTCCTCCAGCTGCTGGCGGTGCTCGAGCACCAGGTCGACGAAGCGGGCTTCCAGCGCCTTCGCCCGGCGCTGGGCTGCGACCTGGTCGCCCTCTCCATGCTCCTCCAGCCAGCGTTCCACTCCCGCCAGCTCCACCACCGTGGCGAAGCTCTCGTTGAAGGTGGTGTCGCCGGGCAAGTACAACCGTTGGTGCGCTAGCTCGTGAAAGACCAGGGCAGCGAGGCGCGGTGCCGGCAGCTCGACGAAGGTGTTGAGCACCGGGTCGGCGAACCAGCCGAGGGTGGAGTAGGCGGTCACCGGGCTGATGCGCACATCCAGGCCGCGGCGCTCCAGGGTTCTGGCGAAGGCTTCTGCGCGCTGGCGGGAGAAGTATCCGCGGTAAGTGACGCAGCCGGCGAAGGGAAAGCACCACTCCACCGGCCGCATGGAGAGCTCCGGCGCAGCGACCACGTTCCACAGGGCATAGGGGCGGCCGAGGTCGCTGTAGCTGCGGTAGCTGTCGTTCTCCGGCAGGTGCAGCTCTGCGCTGGCGAAGGCGCGGGCGGAGAGGGCGGTGGTGAGGCCGCGGCGCACCGGCGGTGGTGTCGCGGGGTCCGCCACCAGCTCTTCGATGGGCTGGCGCTGGAGCAGCACCTCGAGACCGCCCCGCAGGCTCTGGGTGTAGAAGCGCACGCCGGAGCAACCCGACGCCAGCACCAACAGACCGGCCACCGCCAGGGCGGCGCCCCATCGCAAAGTCCGCCCACCAGAACGTGGCCGGGCGACGGGAGCGTGCGGGGACGATGTCATCGAAGGTTCATTCGGCGGGTTGTACACTAAATCCAAGAGATCGGGATCGAGGGTGTCCATCGGCAGTTCGTGGGTGGACGGGAACTCTCCGAACCGGTTCTCGATTCGACCTACGTACCCCTCATCAGGAGGTTCTCATGCGCCAGCATCATTGTGTCACCGTTCTTCTTGGACTTCTTCTCGCCGGGCTGGCTTGGGGACCCACTGCCCACGCCCAGGATCCCGCGGGGATGCTCTTCTTCTCCTCCGCCGCCTACACCGCCAACGAGACCGGTGGCGCCATCACCATCACCGTCTTCCGGTCGAACGGGGACGACGACGGCAATATCTCGGTGGGATACGCCACCGCCGGCGGCAGCGCGACACCGGGCTCCGACTTCCAGAACACCTCGGGAACCCTGCAATGGCCCGACGGTGACGACAATCCCCGCAGCTTCCAGGTCCAGATCCTCGACGACAGCGTGATGGAAGGTTCCGAGACCTTCGCCGTCACTCTTTTCAACCCCACCGGCGGGGCCAGCCTGGGCTCTCCTGCCACCGCCACCGTCACCATCAGCGACGACGACAGCGGTCCCGGCGGCGGAACCTGTACCGCTACCGCCAATGCCATGTGCCTCAACGGCGGCCGCTTCCGGGTCAGCGGGACCTTCAATCCGCCGGGGATGATCGGTGGCGACGCCCGCGCCGTCCAGCTCACCGGCGACACCGGCTATTTCTGGTTCTTCAACGCGGAGAATGTGGAGTTGGTGGTCAAGGTGATCGATGGCTGTGCGGTCAATGGCCGCTATTGGGTCTTCGCCGGGGGCCTGACCAACGTCGAGTTCGAGCTCACGGTGGAGGATACGGAGCGCGGCGGAACCCGCACCTACACCAACCCGCAACGCACGGCGTTCCTGCCGATTCAAGATACTCGGGCCTTCCTGACCTGTCCGTAGCAGAGGAGCTAGCAGCCCGTGGTGAAAGTCAGACGCCAGCGAGAGCGAGCAATTTTTCGCCGAATCAAGGCCGGAAAACCGCAGGCGATGCGAGTATCGACGAGGTTTTCGAACGAAGATTCGGCGGAAAAGGGCCGCGCGTAGCGCGGCTCGACTTTCACCACGGGCTGCTAGGCTCCGGGAGCTGCGCTCCTTGGAGCAAGCTCTCTTCGAGCCCATGAAGGCCACGGGCCGACACCCCCGAAAGGAGGCGTCGGCCCGTGGCCTTTTGTCCTTCAGGTGCGTTGGCAGCCTAGAGAGGGAAGGAGAGGCAGAAGTTGTTGAGCAGAGAGAAGAGACCGTTGAAAGAGTTGATGCAGGTGAAGCCGCCACCGTCGAGATCTCCGGAGATCTGAGTATTGATCAAGGTGGTCTCGCAATCGGTGTGGTTGGCGATGGCTTCGACGAAGCCTTCCAGCTTCGAATCGCGGATCACTGGGGCCGAAGAAGCCTCGTTGAGCATGGCGGTGGAGTCGGCACCGAGGGCGATGGCGGAGACGTCCTTCAGAACTGGCGAGGATCCGTCGTTGTGGATGGCGATATTGCTCGACGAACCGCCGCTGACCTCGATGTTGAGATTCTCCAACGTCGGGGACTCTCCGATGTTCTGAATGCCCACCACGTCCGCGCCGTCCTCCTTGAAGATGGTCAAGGAAGCCAGGCGGGAGTCGTCCGAACCCATCACCACGACGTCGCTGGCGGAGGTGATGAGCGTCGATTCCGCACCGGACCCGACCACGCTGATGCCCGGCTTGAGCACGATGGGACCGTCTTCCATGAAGGTTCCCGGCGAGACCTCGATGACATAGGGGTTGTCCGGGGAGGCGTCGGTGATGGCATCCACCGCTTCCCCGATGCTGGTGAAGTCGCCGCCGGGGCTGGCCACCCGAACCAAGTTCTGGGCCATTTCCATGAAGTAGCCGGTGACCTCCAGCTTCACGTGCGCCGGCGCGCCGTTGATCTGAACATTGATGTCGCCGCTGGTGCAGGGATCCACCCCCACCTCACCGCATAGGGGGATGATGGCGAAATTGTTGAATTTCAGCGGCGGAACCGTGTCTTCATAGTTGTCGATGGGCAGGGGCGAATCGAGCTCGTCGGCGGGCCAGACCTTGATGCTGCCGCGACCTTCCACGCCCAATGTCTTGATGTTCACTGCGATGGCGGCCACCCGATTCTGGATCTCGAGGACTCCGGTGGTGAAGCCGGGCAGTCCGCAGCCGCTGGCGGAGCCACCGTAGCCAGCGAGGTTGGTGCTCTCGCCGCGGATGGTGTAGGTCCGGGTCTCGCCATCGGTGAATTTGTCGTCGACCGCGGCGGTGTTGACCAAGGTGCATATGGAGAGCGGTTTGAAAATGAATCCGGTGTCGATGGTTTGGGACTGAGCCGGGATGGTGAGGCTCAGAGCCAGGGCTGCCGTGAGGAAAGAAAGGATGAATCGGCAGGCGGTGAGACTGAAAATCTGGTTTCGCACGAAATCCTCCGTCAGTGATTGGATCTGTCAGTAAGTGACCTTCTTGAGCCAGTCGATTTGAACGGTTGTTGTTGCCTCCTTTCGGGTGCGTTCAGCATCAACTGCTAAAGAAGCTACTCCCGGCGTGCAGATTCTGTCAAGCATATTTATGGAATTAAAATATTTGTTCGAAGGGCTTGAGGTAGCTATATATCTCTAATCGATATCCGTCTCAGTATTTTGGGATGCTTTTCGCAATATGTCTCATTTTCCCGACCGGACAGCGGTCAGGGAGGCTACGGCGAAAAGACGCTTTCGAAGCGGGCTTCCGGCGCTTCGGAATATTGCGATTTATCTTTTCTTGGGTTCGGATGAGAAAAATGAGACAGAATCTGTGAGGATTCTGAACAAACCGAGGGCGGCGGCGGCCAATAGTAGAAGTCCCCGCAAGGGATTCCCGAGGACCAGGTCGCCGATGCCGGCGAGGGATCCGAAGACCACCACCAGACCGATGCCGAAGCGCAGGATGGAGCCGCGGACGGGTTCGCTCTCGCCGTCGAGATAGGGGCGCCAGCTCGGTCCCGGCGGCCGCACTCGGCGGGCGAAGCGTTGCAGGGTGGCGGGGTCGTTGGCCGGCCCCAGCAGGGCCACCGGGATCCAGGTGCCGAGGCTCGCACCAGCGATGGCGAGAATCTTCACCCAGCCGGGAACTGCTGTGAGAAAGAACGGATTGGGACCGCCGAAGAGGGTCGGGGTGCCGAGCAGCTCCAGCAGCACCGCCAGCACCGTGGTGACCGCCATGGCGGCGAGCTCCGCCCAGGGTGTGACCCGCGACCAATACCAGCGGGCGGCGGAGACGCTGCCCAGGCCGGCGCCGAGGGTGACCAGGAAGCGCCAGACGGCGGCGATGTCCTGAACGAAGAGAGCGGCGACGCCGGCGAGGATGGCCATGGCGACGATGGCCAGGCGACTGACCAGCACATAATGGCGCTCCGCCGCCGCCGGGCGCAGGAAGCGGCGGTAGATGTCCTGCACCAGATAGGAAGCGCCCCAATTGGTGTGGGTGTCCACGGTGCTCATGAATGCCGCCAGCAGGCTCGCCACCACCAGGCCCAGGAGGCCGGAGGGGAGGGTGCGGCCCATCATCAGCGGGTAGGCCATCTCCCGGTCCGTCAGCTCCACCCGCAGTCCGGGAAGGCGCGCCGTCCGCGGTACTGTCTCCGAGGCGGTGGAGCAGCGGGCTTCGAGGGTGTAGAAGCCGCTGTCGGGGAAGGAGCCGAAGTCGGCGACCACCCGGTCGCTGTGGCGTTCGACGCGACGGGCCGATACCGCCGGAGCGTCCCCCGCCGGCTGAGCCGAAACCGAGCAATCCCCGGCGGGAAGCCCGCGGAGCTCGATTTCCCCACCCACCGCGACGTCCAGGTGGCCGGGAGCGGCGACCCAGTCGCTTCCCGTGCTACCGGTCCCGGAGGCGGTGGCCCGCAGGCTGTCCGGGGCGGTGCCCGGAAGCTGGGGAAAGACCACCAGCGCCGCCAGCGCCACCACGATCCACGGCCACGGCCGCAAGGCGTTGTGAGCGATGCTGAACCACAGGCTGGCGCCCTGGGCCTGGGTCTCGTCCCGGCAGGCGGCGAGGCGCTGCACGATATAGCCGTTGCCTTCCGCATAGCGCCACCAGCCGGCGAGGAGCAAGACGGTGAAGAAGATCGGCGGCAGGGTCGGATGCTCCGCCGGAGGCACCAGGGAGAGTACGTCCCCGACGGTGCGGTGGCCGGCCTCCGCCACCGCCTGATCGAGCGCCGGCAAAAGACCCTGGCCCGCCGCTTGGGCCGCTTCCGACGCTCCCATGCCCCCGAAGCCCTGGACCACCAGCACCGCCAGCACCACCGCCCCTCCCATGCCCAGGGCGAATTGCACCAGGTCGGTGATCACCACCGAGCGGAAGCCTCCGAGCACCGTGTAGGTCACCGACACGGCGACGCAGACGGCGATGACCACCGCCGGTTCGAAATCGAAGAAGGCGCGGGAGATCTTGACCATGGCGGCGATCACCCAGGCCATGGTCAGGCAATTGATGAAGATACCGAAGTACAGTGCCTTGACCACCCGCAGCGCCGCCGCCGGCCGCCCGCCGTAGCGCAACTCGGTGATTTCGGCGTCGGTGATGACTCCCGATCGGCGCCACAGGCGGGCGAAGAAGAAGGTGGCGGAGAGGTGAGCGATGGCCCAGCTCCACCAGATCCAATTGCCGCTGATGCCGTCGGCGGCGACGATGCCGGTGACCGCCAGGGGAGTGTCGGCGGCGAAGGTGGTGGCGACGATGGAGGTGCCGGCGAGCCACCAGGGGAGCTTGCGGTCGCCGACGAAGAAACTCTCCACCCCCCGCCCGGCGCGGCGCAAGAATCGGCTGCCGATGCCCAGGGCGAAGACCACGTAGAGGGCGATGATCGCCAGGTCCAGGGGGGAGAGGGTGGGGCGCATGGGGCAGGCGAGATTTTAGTCGGCGATGGAGCTATCGTCCGGATGAGCTTCGAAATCGTCCTCTGGCTCCCAGCGAAACCGCCGCAGATCCACCCGCCCGGCGGCGTTGAACTCCACCCCTTCTTCCTCCAGCAGGAAGCGCTGGTGGTGTTCCGCCGGTCCGGGATCACTGCGGGGGCTGACCTCGCCGCGGGCGTTGATCACCCGCTGCCAGGGCACGTCCGAGCCCTCCGGCAGGGCGTGGAGGGCATAGCCCACCAGGCGGGCGTGGCGGGGCAGGCCGGCGAGGGCCGCCACCTGCCCGTAGGTGGCCACCCTGCCCTCCGGGATCGCCCGCACCACCGCGAAGATCCGCCGGTGGCTGTCGCTGGAGCCGCTGCCGCTCACGGCCGACGCTCGTCGCCGTGGTGTCGGCTCCTTCGGGGCCGGCTGATGGGGGGGCGGTTCATTTGGTGCCGTAGATGCGGTCCCCGGCGTCCCCCAGCCCGGGAAGGATGTAGCCGTGGTCGTTGAGGCAGCGGTCGACGGCGGGGGTGAAGATGGGGACGTCCGGATGCTGCTTGTGGAAGGCCTCGATACCCTCCGGCGCCGCCAGCAGGCAGGCGAATTTGATCGATCGGGGCTGCGTCTTCTTGATCCGCTCCACCGCGGCGATGGCGGAGTTGCCGGTGGCGAGCATGGGGTCGACGACGATGACGTCCCGATCCTCCATCTGGGGCGGTACCTTGAAGTAATACTCCACCGGTTCCAGCGTCTCCGGATCGCGGAACAGGCCGACGTGTCCTACCCGCGCCGACGGCAGGGTTTGGAGCATGCCGTCGAGAATTCCGTTGCCGGCCCGCAGAATGGAAATGATGGCGATCTTCTTGCCCTCCAGCACCGGCGCCTCCATGGTCTCCAGCGGCGTATCGATGGTCTCCGTCACCAGCGGAAAGTCGCGGGTCAGCTCGTAGGCCAGGAGCATGCTCACCTCCTGGACCAGGGCGCGGAACTGCCCCGTGCTGGTGCTCTTCTTGCGCATCAAGGTGAGCTTGTGTTGGATGACCGGATGCTCGATGACGTGGACCTCTGGCATATCGTGATCCCTTCGATGGTTGGATGCTTGAATATTGGGTGCTGCCCTGATCGAAGCCATGATCGTTCGCGGATCCGGCCCCGCTTTCGGATGATCGGTGTTTGGGCCGCCGTCCATGATACTGCGCCGCGGCTGCCCGGCGGCGCCTGGCGGTGCCTGAGGACGACGTTGGGATTCCATCAGCGCTGATATCCTAGCGGGGTTCCTCCCATCCATCGCCCTCAAGGAGATCCGCTCATGATCTGCACTCCTCTCTCCTGGCGCATCGTCGGCTTGGTGGTTCCGGCGGCACTCCTTCTCGCGTTCTCTTCGCTGGCCCAGCTCCCGGACCCGGTCGAGGCGGAGGGAGCAGCGCGGCAGGGAGAGGTCTTCGAAGGCCAGGTGGAAGTTGCCGAGGTGCTGCTGGATGTCTTGGTCACCGATGCCCAAGGCGCGGTGGTGGTGGGGCTGGGGGCGGAGGATTTCCACGTCTGGAGCGACGGCGTGGAGCTACCG
This sequence comes from Acidobacteriota bacterium, assembly GCA_034211275.1. Taxonomy (NCBI): domain Bacteria; kingdom Pseudomonadati; phylum Acidobacteriota; species Acidobacteriota bacterium. The sequence continues at coordinate 1,457 of JAXHTF010000106.1, read as the reverse complement.
GTGACCGGTGCCTCCTTCTACAGCAGCCGCTCGTTTCTCGGCGGCCTCGGTGGTGCCGGCGACGAGCCCGCCGTGAAGGATCAGACCGCCGGGGAGCAACAAGTGGAGCGGCATTTCGTCCTCCTCTTCCACCGCCCGCCGCTGGCTTCGGACGGCAACCCGGCGTTGCGGCAGCGGCTGCCGGAGAGTGCCCGCCGCACGCGGCAGTGGATGCAGGAGGATCTGCTGCCCTCGGATCGGGTGGCGGTGCTCGCCTGGGATGGGGAGCTGGTGCTGCTGCAGGATTTCACCACCCATCGTCCGGCGTTGGAGAGCGCGGTGCAGATCGCCTGTTCCGGCACTCTGGCGGATCGCGCCTGGCCGTCCCGCAGCTCGGCTCCGGAAGGGCCGTCTCCCCTCGCCCGGCGGAGTTGGCATGGCGCGGGAGAGACTCGGGAGAGGGGAGCGGCGGTGGACGTCGAGCCTTCCGTGCTCGACGACCTGCCGGCTCTGGCGGAGCTCTTGGGCGATCTGCCGGGACGCAAGAATCTGGTGCTCTTGGGTAGCGATCTGCCGCGTCCCGGGCGGCTGCCGGAGGCGATCGATCCCTATCGCCGGGCGGAAGAAGCCCTCAACGAGGCCAACGTGGCGGTGTACTCCCTCGACCTATTGGGCCGCGGGCGCTCCGCCGGGGCGGACCAGCTGGCTCTGGGCACCGGTGGCGAAAGCTTTTTCCGCATCCGCTCCGCCCTCGACCCGCTGCGCACCATCGCCCGCCAGACCAGCGGCTACTACCTGCTCAGCGTCCGCGTCGCCGCCGACGCCGGCTACCACCCGCTGGAGGTTCGCCTCGACGATCCCGCCCTCAGCGCCCGCGCCCGGGCGGGGTATCGGGCGGGGAGCTGAGACGCTCCTCTTCGAGGCCGGTTTGTAAGGCGGGCGCCGGCCCACCCTGGGCGGTCAGCCCTCCGCGCGCTGGAGGTGGAAGACCATCACCCCGGCCTGCTCGCCGTTCTGGTGGGAGATCCACCGACTTTCGATCTGGTCGTCGTCGACGAATTTCAGACCGCCGGCGTGGATGTGGGGGTCGACGGCGGGATCGAGGTTGGTGCCGCCGGTGAACTCGAAGACATAGTCGTCGGCGCTGGATTTCGCCCGATCCATCTTCATGGTGGGCTGGTTGCCGCCGGCACAGTAGTGGGTGAGCACCAGGTCCTCGCCGTCCCGGTGGTACATGTTGATCATCTCGTGGTCGGTACCCGGATTCATGGTCTCCATCACCACCGAGTCGTTGGCGGACACCTGGAAGGTATGGCTGACGGTGAAGCCATCCACCTCTTCCTCCTCCGCCCTGCCTTCTCCGGCGGCCTCGCCGTTCCAGGTCCCGGCCAGATTCTTGAGCCGTTCAAAAGCCTGTTCTGCCGTCGGATGCTGATCAGAACCGGCCTCCATACCCGTCTCGGCGGGGCCGGCGGGGC
>JAXHTF010000105.1 GCA_034211275.1 Acidobacteriota bacterium | reverse complement strand
CGCGCTCTGGCTCCGCTTCCGACGACAGGTCCTCCACCGGCAGCGCCACCGCCTCGGCGTCCTGCACCACCATGGCGGGCACCGAACCGGAATCCCGGAAGCGCAGGCGTAGGGCCTCGTGGCGGGCCACCACCCGCTGTAGGGCTCCGCGCAGGGCGTCCAGAGCCAGCGGCCCGCGCAATCGCAAACCGGCGGCGACATTGAAGGCATGACCGCTGGGATCCATCTGTCCCATAAGCCAGATCCGGCGCTGCCCCGCGGACAGCTGCAATGGGAGGTCGTCCCGTCGCCGCCGGATCGGGTTCTTGGCCGTGGGCGGGGAGGAGCCCTTGCGCTTCTCGGCGAGTCGCCGGTGCAATAGCTCCAGCTCCTCCGGGCTCAGGTCTCGGAGACTCGGTTCAGGATTCCCCATCGGGCTTTCTCTCTGTCTGGCTGTTTCTCTCTGTCTGGCCTTCGCCCTTCGGCTCACCGTTCTTCGATTCACCGTTCTTCAGATCATCCGGCGTCCGGGACGAGGCGGACGGCCGGATTTCCAGCGCCACGATCTCTTCCGAGTTGCGCAGGTAAAGCCGGCCACCCGCGTAGCTCGGAGGGGTATCGGTGGGTGCTCCCGGGGTGAAGACGGCATCGCTCAGCAGCTCTCCGTAGCCCCGGGAAGAGGCCTCGGCGATGCGCAAGGCCCCCGCGGCCTGGGACAGGATCACCAGTCGGCCGTCGACGGCGATGAGCGAGCCGGCGTAGATGCACACGGACCACAGCCGCCGGCCGTCCTCGCCGTCGATCCACACCAGCAGCTCCTGGTCGAAGCCCGCCAGATCCCCGTCGACGGCCACGGCGTGCAGATTCACCGGCAGCAGAGCCGCGTTGAGGGAGTCGGAGACCCAGGCCAGCTCGGTGCTCCAGCGGCCTCCGGGCCCGTCAGGCGGCGTGACGTCCACGGCCCGCACGTCGTTCCACCCGATGGCCGCGACTCGCCCCTCGAAAAGGATCAGCGGCATGTCGGCGGAATAGGAATCGGGCTGCTCGAAGTCGTGACGCCACAGCAGCTCGCCGCACTCCAAGGAGATACCCTGGAGGGCTCCCAGGCCCTTCTCCACCCCCAACACCAGGACTTGCTCGACCCCCCCCAAGAGCCCTAGCCCAGGGGAGCTGTGGGTGGCCCGGGCCAGGCCACCGGTCTTCCAAACCACCTCTCCGGATTGCTTGGAAAAAGCCACCAGCTGAGCGTCGGGCTGGCCGTTGACCTGGACCACAACGAGGTTTCCGGCCAGCAGCGGGGAGGTCCAACAACCGAGGGGCATGGGACCGGTGGCGAAGTCCTCCACGAGGTCGCGGGACCAGCGCACCGAGCCCGAGGTCGTCTGAAGAGCCAAGAGATGGCAGCCGGGGGAGACCAAGAAGAGGGTTTCACCGTCGGTAGCGGGGGTGGTGGCCGTGCCGTATTCCTGCCCCCCTTCGAAGGCGGGAATGGGAGCCCGCCACCGAGCCTCTCCGGTGCCGGCGTCGAAGGCCCAGGCGTGGGGAAGCCCATCGGCCATGCCGAGGGTCAGGAGGCTGTCACCGGTGACCACCAGGGCCGAAATGCCCTCCGGCGCCGGCCGCCGCCATAGCTCCACGAGCCCGAGGTCCCCGGCCGGGGGCAGTGCGGAGGAAACCGTACCGTTGCGCTGCGGTCCGCCCCACTGCGGCCAGTCCGAGGCGCCGGCCGGTCCGGGGCAGCAGAAGCCCAGGGCGAGGGCCCCGAAGGCACAGGCAGCCAGTGTCCAGACCCAAGGTGCCAATCCGAAGCGGCCGCGAGTTTCTCTCATCTCTCGGCCTCGTCCGCTGGTTGATTCCTATCCTCCGGCGGGTCGCTCTCCTGGTCGTCGTCCGACGGCCCCCGTTCGGCCTCGGTCCCGCCGGAGTCACCGGGCGGCGGCTCGTTGGCGGAGGACACCAGCCGGAGCTGGACCCGCTCCTCGAGATTGCGCAGCAACAGCCTTCCCGAGACCATGACCGGCCCAGTCATGGAGCGAGCTCCCGGATTGAACACCTGCGCCTCCAGGAGCTGGCGATACCTTTCCGGCGTCGCCTCCACCAGATAGAGGCGTCCGGAGCGCTCGCCCAAAACCCACAGCTTGTCCTCTACCAGCAGCACCGTGGCGTGATAGAGCTTGTGCCGCCAGAGCACATCTCCCTGCTGGGGATCGACACACACCAAATAGGTGCCGTTCATGCCGTAAAGATGGCCTTGATGGTAGACCGCAGGACTGTAGGTTCCCTTGAGCACCGGCTTGGCCCACAGCTCCGTGACCTGCCAGCCACCGTCCGCCTTCCCGGTCCTGCGGACGCTGAGCAAGGCTGTTTCGTTCCACGAGCTCACCAACACCCGGTCCTGGGGGATTGCCACCGGGCTTCGCCGCGGCTCCCCCGGCACCTCGTGACTCCACAACACCGCACCGTCCTCAGAGCGCACGGCGAAGACCTTCTCGGAGGTCGCAGCCACGATCTGCTCTTCCCCCGCCAGCTGCATCAGCACCGGGGACGAGTAGCCGTTACCCGGGGCGGGATGAGCGGTCCACAGCGTCTCGCCGGTGCCGGCGGTCAACGCCACCAGGCTCGACGCCTCCTGAGCCCCAGTCTGCACCACCAGCGCCCGCTGGTCGCCGATGTCCACCGGCAGGGGGCTGGAGGCATAGCCCCAATAGGGAGCGGAACCGCCGAAGTCCTTTGCCAGGTCTCGCGTCCACAGGGCCTGACCGTCCTCGGCACCGAAGGCGTAGAGCCGGCCGAAGGGATCGAGCACGACGACCCGCCCATCTTCGAGCACCGGCGTGGCGATGGGGCCATCGTCGGAGCCGTCATGGCCGCGGTAGGTCTCGCCCAGGGGACGACGCCAGATCTCCTTCCCGGTGTCCAGATCGAGGGCCGCGAGGTGATCCCGTTCTCCGTCGCTGAAGGTCAGGAAGCCGCGCCCGCTGGCGACGGCGATCTCCGAATATCCCTTGCCCACGGGATGACGCCAGATCTCCTCCAGCTGCGGATTCGTTGGAACCTCCAGGGGTCCCGGCAGCCGCGCATTGCGCTCCGGCCCCCAGACTCCCGGCCAGGATTGAGCCACCGCCGAGAGCGCCAGCAAGGTGCTCCCCAAAAGCGCGGCGCCCAACGCCGCCGCCCTGCCGGCCCCTGCAATCCGCCCCTTCATCCTGGCGCTCCCGCTACCAGAGGAGTTGCCGGGGGCCCTCCCCAACCTTCCGTCGAGAGCCCCAGCCGCTCCTCGACCCAGCCGTCGTCGTAGACCGTATCCAGGTAGCGCTCGCCCCGATCCGGCAGCACCAGCACACAGCGGGAGTCCGGCGGTAGCTCACGCTGCAAGCGGTCGAAAGCGCTGACCACCGCTCCGGAGGAACCACCGGCGAGAATCCCTTCCCGGCGCACCAGCCACCGGCATGCCTCCACGCATTCCCGGTCGGTGACGTGGACCACTTCGCCGGGCCATTCTTCCGGGCACAAAGGCGGCCTGACGCCGGCACCGATGCCGGGAATCCAACGATCCGTCTTCTCTTGGCCGAAGATCCGGCTGCCCACCGCATCCACCGCGATGATCCGGGTGGCGAATCCGTGATCCCGTATGAAGTCGCAGCAACCCCGCAAGGTGCCACAGGTGCTGGTGGCGACGAATAGGTGGTCCGGCGCTGCGCCCAGCTGCTCCACCACCTCGCGGATGGTAGAGCGGTAGTGCGCTCCGGAGTTGTTCCGGTTGGCGTATTGGTTGGGCCAAAAGCTGTTGGGATGGGTCTTGCAGAGCTCTTCGACCCGCTGAAGTCGCGCTTGCAGCAGCTCACCGGTGACCGGCTCGGGGGTCTTCACCAGCTCGACCTCGGCCCCGTAGACCTCGAGAATCCGGCGGTTGAGGACGGTGGTCTTGACGTCCACCACGCAGATGAATCGCAACCCATAACGGGCACAGGCCTGAGCGAGGCCGATACCCATATTCCCGGAACTGGACTCCACGATCACCGTGTCGTGGTCTATCAGGCCCTCGGCGAAGGCCTCGGCAAGCATTTCCCGCGCCGGACGGTCCTTTGCACTGCCACCGGGATTGAGCCCCTCGAGCTTGGCCCAGACTTGGCCTGGGAAGTCGGAGAAGAGTTGATCGAGGAGCGCTAGAGGAGTATTGCCGACGGCGGACAACACGCCTTCAGGCATGCCTCGAATCCCAAACAGAAAGGTGGTCGGTGAAGAAGGGAGAAGGACGAGAAATCAAATCGACACACATAGAACAACTCCTCAAAACAACCCATCATATTCTCGCAAGTGCGAAACTAGAGAAAGGGAAACCTAGCACGGACACCTCATCCCTCAACCCAGGACTTGTATTCCTATAGACCCTGATCTCCGCTTACTTACTTATCATTATACACTACGTTGAAGCAATTCTGCCACAGATCACTAACGCCTCGCACCCTGGGTCGGAGGCCTTCTACGCCCTCCACGGCCGGTGGGAGAGCGCTCCCCCTCACTCCTCCTCCGCCAGCAGCGCCGCCCGCTCCTCGGGGCTGAGGTTGCGCAGCTCGGCGAGGGCTTCGGCGAGGTCGTCGCTGTCCACATCCTCCGCCTGCTTGGCCACCACCGCTACCGAGAGCTCGGCGACGGTGGGAGCTTCGAAGAGGGTGCGCAGGGGAATCTCTACGTCGAGCTCCTCGCGTAGGCGGGAGATCAGCTGTGTAGCCACCAGGGAGTTGCCGCCGAGGTCGAAGAAGTTGTCGTGGATGCCCAGCTGGTCGCCACCCAACATCTCGGTGAAGAGGTCGAGGAGCTCCTGCTCCAGATCGTTGCGCGGCGCCTCGTAGGGAGCCTGGGAGCGGCGGCGGCCGGGATCGATGGCTACCCCACCTCCCGTGCCCGCCGCAGAGCCGGCGCCGAGAGCCTTGAGATGCTCGTGGACACCGCTGCCGGTGAGACCGGCGGCCTGTTCGCGCACGGCATCCAGATCCCGCACCGAGATCGCCACCTGAGGCTCGTCACGGGCGGCATCGAGGAGGGCTTCGAAGACGCGAGCCCCCTCCGCCGGCAAGATCCCCATGGACGCCGCGGCTTGACTCGGCGGCGAGGATCCTGCCGAAGAGGAAACCGAGCTCGGGGCCCCGGTCTCGGCAGCCCCGGCCTCCGCAGCTCCGGCATTCGCCTGCGAATCGGCCACTGCGGCAAGACTTGCCATCTCTTCCGGGCTCAGCCGGCGCAGGCGGTAGTCCTCGATGCGCAAAACCTCGCGGCCGGCACCGTCGAAGACCTGCACCTCGGCGGAGAGGGTGTCGCCGTCCTCACCGCCGGTGAGCTGGTACAGACTCTCCACTTCCGTCCCCAGGGGCCGCTGGATCCACACGGTGCCATAGCCCAAGGGCAGAAAGGCCCCGTCGGTGAGCACCCGGGCGAGACCGGTGGCGCTGTCCGCCAGCGCCGGGTGCAGGCCGAAGGTGCGCGCCTCACGGTGATAGTCCTCGGACAGCTCCAAGCGGGCCCAACCGCGATCCTCCCCGGTGCGGAGCTCTTGGAGGGCCTCCCGCCAGCGGGGACCGAAGTGCACCTGGGCCATGGCTCGATCCGCCGCCGGGTCGAGGGTGTGGGGCCGTAGCTGGCGGGCTTCCTCCAGATGCGTCACCGCCGCCGGGCCCCCCTTCGGAGCTGCCGGCTGAAAACCGCCGCGACCGCTGGCGTGGAGCTCCCAGCCTTCGCCATCGGCACTGCTCTCGATGCGGAAGGACCACTCCCCCGGCGAACCTCCCAACGCCTCCGAAGCCGCTGGCCGCTCGAGGGTGGTGCGCAGCCGCCGGCGGTCTCCCCGGGGAACCCGGCAGGGAGCGGCGAAGCCGACGTCGTGGAGCACCAGAACCCCATCCCCGGCCTCGCGGCTGAGGGCTGCCCGGGCCATTTCGAGATAGGCGGTTCCCGGGACCAGACCCTGATCCCCCAAACGATGCTCGAGGAGGATCCAATGATCCGCCGGCAGGTCGTGCAGGTAGATCCGCACATTCTCGCCGCTGCCGGCGGGATGGCCCAAGAGGGGGTGGATGGATTCGGCGTCGGAGGCCTCCTCCGGCGGCTGGTTGGAGGCGCCCGCGCCCGAAGAGCCAGCCGCGGAGCCCGTCGGCAGCAGAGCGCTGAGCCGCTCCCCCACTCCCGCCTCCGCCGCCTGTCCTACCTCCAGCCAGGTGTCCCAATTGACCGAGATCACCGGCTCGCCGGCGGCCCGGCGGGAGTGGGCGAAGGCGTCCAGGTAGGCGTTGGCGGCGCAGTGGTCCACCAGGCCCAGAGCGCCGGTGAGGGCGGTGAGGGACGAACAGAGCAGGAGGAAATCCAGGTCGCCGCCAGCGAAGGTGCGGGCCAGAATCTCGGAACCGTCGACCTTGGGAGCCAGCACCGCCGCCGCTTCCTGCCGGTCCTTGAGCTGAATCAGCCCGCCTGGGGGATGGCCGGCGGCATGGACGACGCCGTGGATCGTGCCGAAGCGCTCCCTGACCTTCTCCCGAACCTCCTCCATGGAGGCCTCGTCGGTGACGTCGCCGGAGAGCACCAGCACCTCGGCGCCGGCGGCCTCGAAGTCTCGGAGGCGTCGAGAGACCTCTTCCGACGGCCCGTCGCTCCGTCCCACCAGGACCAACCGGGCCTGCCAGCGGCGCGCTAGATGCTCCGCCAAGGACAGGCCGATGCCCCCCAGACCGCCGACCAGGAGGTAGACGCCGCCGCGGCGGAGCCTGCTCCCCTCTTCGCCCCCATCCTTCTTGGCAGCCGAGTCGTCCGGAGCCTCGTCGTCCGAAATCGGGGCCTCCACGGGCATGAAATCCTCCAGCCACCGATGGCGGCCCCGGAGCGCCGTCACCGCCGGGCTCCGAGCACCGGAGGTACTAGCGGATTCCGAGAGGAGCGGGCCGCCCCACCGCTCGCTCCAGGCCGCGAGCTCGGCGTCGCCCCCGGTGTGCGGAGGCGCCGGCAGATCCACCAGCCCTACGGAGAGCTGCGGGTATTCCTGGGGAATCCCCCGGCAGGTGCCGAGGACCGTGGCCCGCCGCGGAATCAGGATCTCGTCTCCGGTGACGTCGAAGAGGTTGGTGGCAACCACCGTCACGGCGAGCTGGGCCTCGCCGCCGGCGTTGCCCCAGGCCTGAGCCAGGGCCAGGAGACTGTAGAAGCCAAGGCTCTCCTCCTGGGCACCCCCGCGATCCTCCGCGGCGACGCAGCCCAGGTGCAGCAGCAGTGCTGGGAGGCCGTCGCCGGCCCGCAGCTGTTGGAAGAGCTGTTCCCAATCCTCGGCGGCGTCGGGGCGCAGGCAGTAGCCTCCGTCCCCCAGCGACTCGTACTCCTCGCCAGCCTGCACCCGAAGCCAGCCCTCGCTGCCTCCTGGATCATCCATTGCAGCAGCGAGGGCCCGGGCGGAAGGGCTCTCGGCGGGCAGGAAGACCAGGGTCCGGCCCTCCAGCGCGGGCAGCTCGGCCGTGGATCCAGGGACCACCGTCTCTCCTCGGCGCCAGCCGGGCCGATAGAGCCACTGGCCCGGGTCACTGCGCTTGACCAAGCGCTCCTCGATGCCGGCGCTGGCGGCGGCCCGGGAAGAGGTCTCCAGAGGGCGGGCCTCCACCCAATGGCGACGGCGCTGAAAGGCGTAGGTGGGCAGGGGCACCCGGCGGCGCCCTTCGTCGAGATGGAATTGCTCCCAATCCACCGCCGCCCCGGCGAGCCACAGGCGGCCGAGGGCGGTGAGCAGGAAGGCTTGGTCGTCCTGGTCGTCGTAGTGATGCCCCAAGGAGGCCAGGGCGACGCCGGAGGCCTCGCTGTCCTCCCTCAGATTTTGTAGCGCGATGCTTCCCAGGGAGCGGCCCGGTCCCACCTCCAGCAGCACGCGCCGCGGGTCCTGCCACAGCTCCTCGACGCCGTCACCGAAGCGCACGGTGCGGCAGAGATGCTGAGCCCAATATTCCGGATCCGTGGCTTCTTCGTCGGTCATCCAGGTGCCGGAGACGTTGGACAGCAGGGGCACCTGGGGCGGCTGGAGGTGGAGATCCGCCAGCACTCCCCGGAAATCGTCGAGGGCCGCCTCCATCATGGTGGAGTGGAAGGCGTGTTGGGCCGCCAGCCGGCGGCAGGAGATTTCCTCCTGCTCCAGAGCCTGCTGGAAGCTCTGCACCGCCTCCTCGGGCCCGGCGACCACGGTGAAGGCCGGTCCGTTGACCGCCGCCACCGAGAGCTCGCGGCCTTCCGGGGTCGCGCCGAGGCGCTGGCGCACCTGCTCTTCCGGCAGGGTCACCGCCAGCATGGCGCCGGCGGGCAGAGCCTGGACGATGGCCGCCCGGCGAGCCACCAGCCGGAGAGCGTCGGAACGGGAAAAGACCCCCGCCACGCAGGCGGCGGCATACTCGCCGATGCTGTAGCCGAGGAGCGCCGAGGGCTCGACGCCCCAGCTCTGCCACAGCCGCGCCAGCGCCAGCTCCACCACGAAGAGCACCGGGTGCAGGAGCTCGGTGCGGGCGAGCTTCTGCGCCGCCTCCGACTCGTCCGCCTCGCCGCGGCCCCGCACCATGGCCCGGAAATCGAGCCGGCTGGAAGCATCCGTCTCGCCGGCATCGTCGGCGAAGAGCACCTGCCGCAGATCGAGACCGAGGAGCGGCTCCAGCTCCTCGGCGCAGGAGTCCACCTCGGCGCGGAAGACTTCCTCGCTCTGGTAGAGCCCGCGGCCCATGCCGACGTATTGATCGCCAATGCCGGGGAAGAGAAAGGCCACGCAGCGCTCCGCCGCGGCGGGAGCGGTGCCGGAGAAGAGCCGCCGGGGCTCCTCCCCCCGCAGCACCGCCGCCCCGTCCTCGAGGTTCTCCACCACCGCCAGGCGCCGCTGGGGAAAGGGCCGGCGGCCGGCGTGGAGGGTGAAGGCGGCGTCCGCCAGGAGGGCGCCGTCCTGGTCCCCCTTGGAGGAAGCCTGCTCCAGATGAGCTGCCAGACGCTGCGCCCCCTCGTCCAGGGCGCCTTCGTCCTTCGCCGAAAGGGTCAGCAGCTGCCAGCGGCGCCGGGGCGGCAGCGAGGCTTCCGCCGCCGGTGCCTCCTCCACCACCACGTGGGCGTTGGTGCCGCCGACGCCGAAGGAGCTGATGCCGGCGCGGCGGGCCCCCGGGGCCTCCCAGGGCCGCAGCCGATCGTTGACGGCGAAGGGACTGCCCTCGAGGCCGAGGCGAGGGTTGGGCTGCTCATAGTGCAGGCTCGGCGGCAGCTCGCCGTGCTCCAAGGCCAGCACGGTCTTGATCAGGCTGGCGACGCCGGCGGCGGCGTCGAGGTGACCGATATTGGGCTTCACCGAGCCGATGGCGCAGCTACCCACCGGAGCACCCTCGAAGGCCTGCTTGAGGGCGGCAATCTCGATGGGATCCCCCAGCGGCGTGCCGGTGCCGTGGGTCTCGATATAGCTCACGTCCTCCGGCTCCAGCCCCGCCAGGGCCAGGGCCGTGCCCACCACCTCCGCCTGACCGTCGACGCTGGGCGCGGTGTAGTCGAGCTTCAAGGAGCCGTCGTTGTTGGTGGCGAAGCCGCGGATCACCGCGTGCACCGTGTCGCCGTCCGCCAGAGCGTCCTCCAGACGCTTGAGCACCACCACCCCGGCACCGTCGCCGAGCACCGTGCCCCGGGCCTCGGCGTCGAAGGCTCGGCAAACGCCGTCGAGGGCGTAAACCCCCTCCTGATAGAGGTAGCCGGAGCGCGGCGGCGAGGTGATGGAGATGCCCCCCGCCAGGGCCAGGTCGCATTGGTAGCCGAGAAGGCTTTGACAGGCCAGGGAGGTGGCCACCAGAGAGGTGGAGCACGCGGTCTGGACATTCACCGCCGGGCCCTTGAAATCGAGCTTGTAGGCCACCAGGGTGGAGAGGAAATCCTTGTCGTTGCGGATCCGGATCTGCAACGGGCCCACCTTCTGCACCAGCTCCCGATCCGGCACCAGGTTGTGGATCAGGTAGCTGGTGAGGTTGGAGCCGGCGAAGATCCCCGCCGCCCCGGGATAGGCCTTGGGGTCATAGCCGGCATGCTCCAGGGCCTCCCAGCACACTTCCAGGAAGATGCGGTGCTGGGGATCGAGGGTCTCCGCCTCGCGATCGGTGAAGTCGAAGAAGGGAGCATCGAAGAGGTCCGCGCCGTCCACGGCGCCGCGGGCCCGGACGTAGTTGCTCTGAGCCAGCTCCTCCGCCGGCACGCCGGCGGCCAGCAGCTCCTCTTCGCTGAAGTGAGAGATGGAGTCCACGCCCTCGCGCAGGTTGTGCCAGTACTGTCGAGGATCGGCGGCACCGGGGAATCGCAGGCCGTAGCCCACCACCGCCAGGCTGCCCAGGCCCTCGTCGTCGTAGGCCCCCTCTTCGAAGGAGTCCTCCGCGAAGGAGTCGTCTTCGGAGGAATGGGTCAACGGGTCGTCCATGTCGTGCTCGGATCGGTCGCTCATGCTCGGCTCTTTCTTCAGTCTTGCTGCTTCAGGATGGATCAGGACCGCTGGAGGTCTCGGGTTCAGGCTGCTTGGATGTCGTCTCTGCCGGCTTGGCCGGGCGCCGGCGGCGGAGCGCTCGCTTTTGCTGCGCAGTCCGCTGGGCGGCCCGCTGCTGCTGGGCGGCACGGCGCTGCTGGGCGGCACGGCGGTTGGGGCTCTTCTCCGCTCTCCCGGTCCCCGTCCCGGCGCCGGAGTACATGCGCTGGTTGATGGCGAAGAGGTTGTAGAGCACGGTGCCGTCGAGGAGCGGGTCCTGCTCCGTCACCACCTGGAAGCCATGGGCGCCCAAGAGCTCGTGGACTTCCTGCAGCTGGCCGTCCAAATCGTGGACCTCCAGCACCACCTGTCGGATGCGCGGCCAATCCTCCGCCGCCACCCCCCGCAGCACGTCCAGCTCCGCCTTCTGCACGTCCACCTTGAGCAGGTCCACCACCTCGGTGCCCTGCTGGCGGAAGATCTCCGACAGGGGCACCAGGGGGCATTCGAAGGTCTCGCTGGTGAAACGGGCGTCGAGGAATTCCTCGGAGGTGCGGGCCAGGGCATCGACCCCTTCCACACCTTCCTTCGCCTCGTGCTCGAGGATCGCCCGCAGGATCTCCTTCTCCTCGTCCTCGTCGGCGTAGAAGGAGGACATGCCGGAGCTGTAAGGGTAGAAGGTCAGGGAAGCGGTGCCGGGGCGCTCCGAGACGCCGCAGTGGAAGAGCCGGCACCAGCCACCGTGGCGGCCGGTGTTGGTGCGCAGGATCTCGAAGAGGGGCGGCGCCGGTTCGAAGGTGTAGGTGCGGGCGTTGCGGTAGTTGAGGTGGACGAAGAGGGTGAAGAGGCCGATATTGCCGCCGACGTCGTAGACGGTGGCGCCGTCCCGCAGGGTGATGCCGTTGCGCAGGTAGATACGCTTGTCGAAGAGGTCCTCCCAGATGTGCATCGCCTCGGTGCGGCTCTGGCAGGCGATCTCCAGCCCGTTGGGGAGGGTGAGGAAACGTTGGGCTCGAGTCTCGTGGAGAGCCAGATCCGCTCGCGGATCGATGGGCTCGACGGACTTCGCCTCGGTGGCCGGCGGCGGTGGGGTCATGGAGTCCTCCGTCACGGTTTTCTCCGGGGGCCGGTGGGACCAGGCCGTCCGCGGCGTTGCCGCTGGGCGCGGCGCTGGGCCGCCCGCTGCCGCTCCAACGCCTTACGCTGCTCCTGACCCCGCTGAGCGACTTTGCGCCGGGTCACCTCGCGCTGAGCCTCCGCACCACCGGCCCCCCGTGCCAGGTGGGCGGCCAGGGAGTGCACCGTGGGATAACGCATCAGGTCCACCAGGGTGACCTCCTGCCCCAGGGCTTCCCGCAGCCGGGTTTGGGCGGTGACCAGCAGCAGCGAGTTGCCGCCGGTCTCGAAGAAGTTGTCGTGGATTCCCACCGCCGGCAGCTTGAGGGCTTCCTGCCAGACCTCGGCGATGGTGCGCTCCAGGTCGTTGGTGGGAGCCACCATCTCCCGGCGCCGCGGGCCGCCGGCCTCTTCCGGCGCCGGCAGGGCCCGGCGGTCGATCTTGCCGTTGGGGGTCAGGGGCAGGGCGTCGAGGGTGACGAAGCGCGCCGGCACCATGATCTCCGGCAGGCGCTGGGCGAGGTAGGCCCGCAAGGCGTCGGCGCTGATCTCCTCACCGAGCTCCTCAGCGGCTGGCTCCGCCGGACCCACCGATGCTGCCGGGGAGGAACGCCGGAACTCCGGGCGCACGCCGTAGAGCATGTAGACGTTGTCGCCACCGTCCACCGGAATCAGCTCCTCCGATTGCAGCTCGAAGCCGCGGGCGGCGAGATCGTCGGAGACCTGCTCCAACAGCTCCTTGGAGTGAATCTCCAACACCGTCTGGCGGATCAGCGGCCAGTGCTCGTCCTCGATCCCCTCCAGCACCTGCACCTCGCTGCGCTCGACGTCGATCTTCAGCAGGTCGATGGCCTCGACGCCGGTGCGGCGGATCATCTCCGACACGGTTTCGATCTGGCAGGAGAAGGTCTCGCTGCGCAGATATTCGTCCACCAGAGCGTCCAACGCCTCTCCCTCCGGCTTGCCTCCGGTCAGCTCGGACTCGGGAAGCTGGCCGAACCAGGTCTCGAGGATGGAGCGGGTGGTTTCCGCATCCTCCTCCGGGAAGCGGCCACTGAGCCCTGCCATCTGGGGATAGAAGGTGAATTCCGCCTGCTGCCGCGCCTCCCCCACGCCGCATTGGAAGACCTGCGCACCGAGGCCGTAGAGCTCGACGTTGGTGCGCAGGACCTCGCAGGTGGGAGGAATGGGCTCGAAGCAGAAGACCTTGGGGTCGCGGCAGCGCTGGTGCACGAAGAGGGTGAAGAGGCCGATGTTGGCACCGATGTCGAAGACGCAAGCGCCGTCCTCCAGCGTCACCCCGTGGCGCAGATAGATCTGGTCGGTGAAGATCTCCTGCACCAGCCCCTGGGTGTTGGCGCTGCCGATCTGGGCCACCGGCAGGCCGCCGGGGAGCTCGAAGTGCTCCCGATCCGCCAGCAGCCGCCGGCGGCGCTCCTCCGGTGGCGGTGTCAGGCGCCGCTCCCGGGCCGGGACAATGTAGGCCACCAGCCGCTCATCTCCCGCCAGCTCCCCCTCTGCCAGCTGCCGCACCACCACCGCCGCCGCCCGCACGCCGGGATGCTCCGCCAACCGGGCCTCGATCTCCCCCAGCTCCACCCGGTGGCCCCGCAGCTTGATCTGCTGGTCGTTGCGGCCGAGGAATTCGAGCACGCCGCCGGGGCGGTACCGGGCCAGGTCGCCGGTGCGGTAGAGACGTCCGCCGGGGCGCCGGGCGGTGACGTCGGGGACGAAGCGTTCCGCGGTGCGGCCGGGCTGGCCGTGGTAGCCCCGCACCACGCCCAGACCGCCGATGTAGAGCTCCCCGGGCTGTCCCTGGGGCACCGGCTGCAGCTCCCGATCGAGGAGCAGGATCTCGGTGTTGAGCAACGGTCCGCCGATGGCCATGGAGGAAGCCTCGGCGCCCAGGTCCGCGGCGCTCAGCCGGTGGGCGGAGGACCAGATGGTGGTCTCGGTAGGGCCATAGACGTTGATCAGGGCTCCTTCGGTTAGTGCACTGGCCCGAAGCTCGTCCTCGGCGCTACCCGGATCCCCCGCCAGCGCCGCCGCCAGATCCCGCGCCAGGGGCACCGGCAGCGCCTCGCCCCCCACCAGCAGCTGGCGCAGCCCCGCCAGGGCCTCCGGGCCGTCGGGATCCAGCAGCAGGGCGCGGGCCTGGGAAGGGGTGCATTGGAGGTGGCTGACGCCGTAGCGCCGCAGGCTCTCCGGTAGGCTCGCCGGCACCGCCGTCGCCGAGGCTTGCTCCGCCGCCGCCGGCAGGCTGCGCCGGCGCACCAGGTCGAGGAGCTCGAGGCTCGCCATCACCCCATCCCGGTCCACTCCGAAATCCACCAGGCACCCGATCTCATCGATGCCCAGATCCTTCAGCCGATCCACCATGTCCAGGCATTGGGCCGGGGTGCCGAAGAGGCCGCTGGTCTCGAAATAGCGGTCAAAGGCACGGTCCAGCAGCCGGGCCATATCCTCCTCCGTCATAGCCTCCAGGTCCTGCCCCGGGGCCAGGCTCCGCATCAGCCCGAAGGAGGTCTTCAAGTAGGCTTTGAAGGGCTCGCGGACGGTCTCCCGCACCGCCTCCGCCCGCTGGCCGACGTAGGTGTGGAGCATGAGGCTGACATAGCCGTCCGAGCTCCGCCCGTCCTCCAGCTCCAGAGGAGGATGGCCCGCCTCGCGCCAGGCCTGGCGGTAGATGGCCAGCTTCTCCTCCAGCTGCTCGTAGCTCTGGCCCAGCAGGTGGGTGAGCACCCGCGCTCCCAGACGGCCAGCGGCGCGGAAGGTTTCCGGGCTGCCGGCGGCGGTGACCCAGATGGGGATCTCCGGCTGCAGGGGCGCCGGCAGGATGCGCACCGTCGCCTCTTCGCCGGCACCGTTGGTCCAGGTCAGGGCCTCGCCGCGCCATAGCTGGCGCAGCTGCTCCAGCTTCTCCTCCAGCACCTGCTTGCGATTCTCGAAGGCCTCCGGCTGGAAAATGAAGTCGTCGGGATGCCAGCCGGAGGCCACCGACAGCCCCACCCGGCCACCGCTGAGGTTGTCCACCACCGACCACTCCTCCGCCACCCGCACCGGGTGATGGAGAGGCAACACCACGCTGCCGGCGCGAATCCCCACCCGCTCGGTGATGGCGGCGAGAGCGGCGCCGGTGACCGACGGGTTGGGATAGAGCCCGCCGAAGGCGTGGAAATGACGCTCCGGCGTCCACACCGAGGAGAAACCCCGTCGGTCGGCGAAGCGGGCGGCGTCGAGAAGCAGGCGATAGCGCTCCCCGGGCTCGCCCTCGGTGCTGTCGGCGGAGAAGAAGAAGAGGCCGAAGTCCATGCCCCGGTCGCTGCGCCGAGTGGCGAGGCGGGCCTCCAACGATTGCCCCGCGGTGGGCTGCACCACCACCCGGTAGCCGCGGGTGAGGGTCCAGAGCAGCTCCAGCACCGAAATGTCGAAGGAAATACTGGTCACCGCCAGCCAGGTCCCCGGCTCCCCGCCAGTAGACTCCGCTGGCTCCAGGTGCCGGTCCATGGCGGCGAAGAAATTGGCCACCGTCCCGTGGGGCACCAGGGTCCCCTTGGGCAGCCCCGTAGAGCCGGAAGTGTAGATGATGTAGGCGAGGCGCGACGCCGGATCCGCGCCGCGTTCCCCGCCGCCGGGTTCCGTGCCGCGGGCTTCTTCGTCGGCCGCCGCCGGAGAAGCGGATGGTTCTCCGAGGTCCAACCCTTCCGGCAGCTCCAAGATCTCGAGCCCTGGGCTCCGGAAGCGCGGAGCGTGGCGCGGCTCGGTGAGCAGGAGGCGGGCACCGGAGTCCTGCAGCATGTAGCGCAGCCGCTCCTCGGGATAGGTCGGGTCGAGGGGCAGGTAGGCGGCGCCGGTCTTGAGGATGGCCAGCAGCGCCACCACCAGCCCGGCGGAGCGCTCGGCACACAGGGCCACCTTGTCCTCTACCTTCACCCCCCGCTGGCGCAGGAGCGCTGCCAGCTGGTCCGAGCGCTCGTCCACCTGACCGTAAGTGAGCTCCTGATCGGCGAAGAGCAGTGCCGGCCGCTGAGGGGTGCACCGGGCCTGCCGGCGGAACATCTCGTGCACCAGGAGCGGCTCCGGAACCTCACCGGCGGTATCGTTCCAGCGCTCTACCAGCTGCTGCCGCTCCGCCGCCGTGAGCAGCGGCAGCCGTGACGCCGCCATCCCCGGCTCCGCCAGCGCCGCCCGGGTCAGAACTCCCAGCTGCCGCGCCAGGCGCTCGCCGGTGGCGGCGTCGAAGAGATCCCCATTGAGCTGCAACGAGCCCACCACCGCAGCCTCCCCGCCGTCCCTCGCTGGCGCGACGGTGAAGCTGAGGTCGAAGGGTACCGGCCGCCCCGGCAAGGCCACGGATTCGAGCTCCAGGTCCGCCCAGGACATCTTCTGCCCACCCTCGCCGACAGCAAAGCCGGCCAGCTCCGCCGGCTCCCCGGGGGCCGCCTGCTGGTAGCTGAAGAGCACCTGGAAGACCGGCGAACGGCTGGCGTCCCGGGTCGGCTGTAGCTCCTCCGCCAGCTGGGGAAAGGGATAGTGGCGATGGGCCAAATCCTGGTGCACCGCCTCCCGCTGGCGCTCCAGCAGCTGGCCGAAGGTGGTTCCCCGGCGGATGTTGGCGCGCACCACCACCGGATTGACGAAATAGCCCAAGACCTCGGCGAAGGCCCGCGTCGGCCGGCCGAGGGTGGGCATGCCGGTGAGCACGTCGCGCTGCCCCGAGAGCCGCGCGAGCCAGAGCTGGAAGAGGGTGAGCAAGACCGTGGAGACGGTGGTCTGGCGCTCCTCCGCCAGGCGCTCCAGCTGCTCTACCCAAGCGCCCTGCCAGCGCACGGCGTGGGAGCGCCCCCGGTAGCCCTGCACTGGCGGCCGGGGACGGTCCGTGGGCAACTCCAGCGGCGGCGGCAGCACGGGGAGCGAGCTCGCCGCCTCAGCGGAATCCAGGCTCAGCCGACGATGCCAATAGGCCCGATCCCGGGCCGCCGCCTCGCTGGCGAGGTAATTCTGCTGAGCTGCGACGAAGTCGAAGTAGGCGGCCTCCGGTGAAGAAGCTTCCAGCGCGTCTCCGGATTGAGCCCGGCGATAGAGCGTTTCCAGCTGCCGGAGCATCAAGGCCAGGGAGCGGAAGTCCGAGATCAGGTGGTGCACCGCCAGCACCAGAAAGCTCTCTTCGGAAGCGCTCGTGGAGTCTCTCCCCTCGATCACCCCTTCTCCTTCGATCACCGTGGCCCGCACCAGCGGTCCCGTTTCCAGATCGAAGGGGCGGAAGGCCTCCGCTTCGAGGAGCTCCAGCAACGCCTCCGGCGAGCCCTCGCCGACCTCCAGCCGACGCACTTCCGGCACCAGCCGTGGGAGCACTCGCTGCACCGGATCGCCGGAGCCCGGAGCAAAGGTGGTCCGCAGAACCTCGTGGGCGTCCGTCAAAGCCTCCAGGGCGCGGCCGAAGGCGTCCCCGTTCAGCCTTCCTCGCACCCGGGCGGCGGCGGCGATGTTGTAGACCGCCGCCTCCGGCGCCAGCCGTTCGAGGAACCACAGGGCCCGCTGTCCGATGGATAGAGGAAAGGTGTCGGGGCGCTGAGCCGGTGCATCTTCCAGCGTCCACACGGAGGCACCTTCTCCGCTCTCCAACACCGCTTGAATCGAGCGGGCGAGGCGCTCCAGGGAGGCTCCTTCGAGCAGATCCGCCAGATCCAGATGAGCTCCCAACCGCTGCTCTACCCGCTGCTGTAGCTCCACCGCCGCCAGAGAGTCGAGGCCCAGGTCGGTGAGGGGCCGGTGCTCCGAAAGAGAATGGGCCGCCGGCCCCAGAGAACGCGCCAGAAGAGAGCGCAGCAGCTCGACGACGGCACCGGAGCGCTCCTCCGCCGGCAGCGCCAGCAGCTCTTTGCGGCCCAGCTCTGCGGTCTCCGGGGCGCCCCCGATGGAGGCAACAGCCCCCCCTTCTCCCCTCTCCGCCGGCACCTCCGGCTGGGCCTCAGGCTCCCTCTCGTCCCCGCTGCGGGCGATGATCTTGAGCTCGCCCTGCAGATACGCCTGGCGCATCGCTCGCCGCCGCACCTTGCCACTGGAGGTCTTGAGCAGGCTGCCGGTGGCGATGAGCACGACCTCCCGTACCCGCGCCTCGAGCTCCTGAGCCACAGCGCGGCGGGCAGCGTCCATCACCTCCGGTAGCGGATCCCGGGGGTGGCGGACCACCTCGTGCACCAACACCAGACCCTCTTCCATGAGGCCGTCTTCCATGGAACCCCCGCCCATGGAGCCCACCACCTCCACGGAAAAAGCGGCTCCGCCGCCGGGGCGCAGATCGCCATGGGCGGCCTCGGCGATGCGCTCCACGTCCTGGGGATAGAGATTGCGGCCGCGTAGGATGATCAAATCCTTGAGCCGCCCGGTGACGAAGAGCTGGGCCTCGCTGGAGCTATTGGGATCGAGGAAGCCCAGGTCTCCGGTGCGCAGAAACGACAGGCTGGAGGGTTCATCAGCGCCCTCCAGCTCGGCATCGAAGATCTCCCGGCTCAGCTCCGGTCGCCGCCAGTAGCCGTCGGCGACGCTCTCCCCGGCGAGCCAGATCTCCCCCACCGAGCCCAACGGCAACGGCCGGCGAGTCTCGGGATCGACGATGCGCAGCTCCTGCTCGGACCACGGGCCGCCACAGGGCACCAGCCGTGCGGTCGCCTCGCCCTCCTCCGCCGCCCTGGCCTGGCCCCGGGTACCCAACGTTTCGCCGGCCTGCTCCAATGCCCGGGCGGAGTAGCTCTCGACCTCCGGCGCCTTGCCGACGGCGCCGCCGGCGACGAAGAGGGTGGCTTCCGCCAGGCCGTAGCAGGGATAGAAGGCCTGGCGCCGGAAACCGCAGCCGCCAAAGGCCTCGGTGAAGCGCTCCAGGGTCGCAGCGCGCACCGGCTCGGCGCCGTTGAAGGCCACCCGCCAGCTGCTGAGGTCCAGATCGGAACGTTCCTCCGCGCTGACCTTGTCGACGCACAGCTGGTAGGCGAAGTCCGGCCCGCCGCTGGTGGTGGCACGGTAGCAGTGAATCGCCTCCAGCCACCGCCGGGGGCGCTGCAGGAAGGCCACCGGCGGCAGCAGGACGCAGGTGGCACCGGCGTAGAGGGGTTGCAGAACGGTGCCGATGAGCCCCATGTCGTGGTAGAGGGGCAGCCAGCTCACCACCACCGAGTCCTCGCTCATGGCGAAGGCCCGGTGGATCATCTCTTGATTGTGCAGCAGATTGCGGTGGGTCACCCGTACGCCCTTGGGAGTAGCGGTGGAGCCGGAGGTGTACTGGAGGAAGGCGAGATCCTCCCCAGCGATGGCGGGAAGCGAGACCGCTCCGCCGGGATCCTCCACCGCCAACTCCTCCGTCGCGAGCCACCGGGCGCTCGCCAGCTCCGGCGGCACGCCCCAGGAGCGGCTGCGGGCGAGCAACGCCGCGTCGGTGAGCACCAACCGGCATTGGGCATCCGCCGCCACCGCCCGCAGAGTCCCCACCCGCCGCCGGTTCCGCGGTGGATAGGCCGGCACCGCCACTACGCCGCTGAGCAGGCAGGCAAAGAAGGCGACGACGAAGTCCAATCCCGGTGGGTATTGGAGCAGAGCCCGCTCCCCCGGCGGCACCTCGGCCGACAACCGGGCCGCCAGGGTCCGCGCACGGTGATCGAGCTCGGCGTAGGTCAGGGATTCGGACTCGCTCTCGCCATCGGCGAGAAAGCGGAAGGCCACGCGGTCCGGCTGCTCCTGCGCCCGTTGATGGAGGACGTCGCCAATACCGTCTACTGAGCTCACACCGCCCCCGACCGGCGAACCTGCCTTCGGATCCTCATCTGCGCGCGTTCTCCCATCGCCGGGCCTACCCGACATCAATCCATCGAAAACAAAAAAGCTCTTGACCGCTCCCGTCGCCTATGACGTGCCCATGTCTGTCGTATACGGGACATCGAGCCACGGGTTCGCCGAGAAGCCGAGATCACGCTAATCATCTGAATGAAGAATACGCTGACGCGTGTTTCGATTCCTGCTAAGGTAAACCAAATCAGCTACGACGACACCCTGAGCACCGCAGATCACAATCCGACACCGGGTGCTCATCTGAGGTGCACGTCTGAAAAAATCCGCCTTCACCCCCGGGTCGGCCAGACCCTCCGCCTTGCCGAAGGCTGAACACGCGATGATGCAAGCCAAAGAATGCCCCAGCCCGAGATCTCCTCTTCTCGGGGCACGCCTGCACAGGATGACGGCCGGATACGGCTCCAAGACCGCGCTGCACCAAGTCTGCCTACGTTTCCCCAACACCCGCGTAACGGCGCTCCTGGGCCCCGGTGGAAGCGGCAAGTCCACCACCCTCAGAATTCTGGAAGGCCAGACCTCTGACGACCTCTGGTGGCAAGGCGAGCGGCGTGTCGACTGTTCCACGACGGTGTTTCAGACCCAGTTGCCCCGCAACCCCTTCGAGGTCAAGCAGGTCCGGCAGGAGCTAGCCGACCGCAGCTGGTCCGGTACGGTGGAAGAGGTGTGGGGGACGATTCCCGAAGCCGCGGAAGCGGTGACCCGGATCCTCGACTCTCGGCCGGAGGATTGGAGCCTCTGGCATTTGCAGCTCCTGCGCCTCACCGTGACCGCCCACGCTTCAGCGGATCTCTACCTGATCGACGAGCCGGAGGTGGAGATGCCCTTCTCCGCCCTCCCCTGGCTGACCCTCCAGCTCCGCCGGCTCGCCCGCCGGGCATTGGTGGTCATGGTCACTCACAACCTCTGCTTTGCCCGTCAGGCGGCCCATGAGGTGATTCTGCTGGCGGACGGCCACGTGCTCCAATACGGTGAGACCGAGAGCCTCTTCGAACACCCCTCTTCACCGCGCATCGAGCAATTCCTCCAGCTCGGTGGCTGAGCGCAACAGTGGAAGCTTTCAACTGGATGATCCAACCCATCCTGGCCGGGGCGGCCCGGCCGGGATTGATGGGTGAGCTGGCTCAGGACCTGGAGTTCCTCCAGAAGGTGGGGATCGAGATCGTCGTGAGCCTCACCGCCGAACCCTTGGATTTGCCAACCGATAGCGGTTTTCAGCTGATCCATTTCCCCATTCCGGACATGGGTATCGCCACTCCCCGGGCTGTCGCGGGACTGTGCGAGCGTCTGGTGCCCGCCATGGTCGAGGGCCGGCCAGTGCTTCTGCACTGCCGCGCCGGCCTCGGGCGCACGGGAACCGTCGGCGCCTGCTGCCTGGTGTCCCTGGGCCTGGATGCTGGGGATGCCATCCTGCACCTACGGACCCAATCCCGCTTCTACATCCAGACCACCAGCCAACAACACATGGTCAAGCACTACGCCGACCATCTCCGAACCGTTGCCGACCAGGACGAGCTTCCCCCCTCCTTCCGCCGGCCCGCTTCCGATCGCCCCGCGGACCTGATCCAGCGGTTCCAGTCCTGACAGTCCCAGGCAGGACTCTCGCCGGGCTGCTAGCACCCGGCCGTAGCACCGCCTCGCTCTTCAATCAGAGAAATTCTGTCAATTGATAACGCGTTCCGAGAAAAGCTTATCGAACTATCCACCTCGGCCCTGAGCTTTTCTGTTTCTATAAGAAAAAATACCTGGTAAGATTTTCCAGCGTTTATTGCATGTCAAAAATAAATAGAGGGTCTGCGGGCAAGGCGTCCGGAGACTCAGTTCTTGCATGAAGGAAAGGGAAGCCCATGAGCGTAGAGGAAACAATCCGCCAGTCGATGTCAGAGATCCCCAAGGTCGTCGCTACAGGGATGGTGGACATGGGCAGTGGATTGATGCTGGCCATCAAGACCATCGACAGCCATCCCCAATCGGTGTTGGATCTGCTGGCGCCGGCGACCAAGGAGATGTTCGAAGGGGAGATGGTCCTGACCATCGAGGACCTGTTCAAACAGGCCCGAGGCGTCCAGAGCAACCAGCACTACTTCCAGGAGATTCTCATCTCCTCGACCCATCTCTGGCACTACTTCGGACGCTTGAAGAGCGATCCCCAAGTGGTTCTCTGCGCCGTTTGCCGCGGCGATGTCAACCTCGGCCTGCTGGTGATGAAGGCTCGTCAGATCGCCGACAGCGCGACAGTCTGATAGCCGCCACACCGAGGCCGGATTCACCCGCCGCCTCCCCTCTCGGGCGGGGGAACGGGATCGTCTGTCCAGGGCTTCCCGATTCGCCTGCGGGAATTCTCCCTTTACAGAAGTAGCTTTCTAACGAATCGGATTCTCCAGGCCCCTCCTCCCGCCGACCTGGACATCCCTTCACACCGTCCTGGCGACCCATTAAGCTCTATTCGGCAGGTATTTAGGCTTTTACTACTCAATCTTTTCTTGGGGTTGGGAGGGCGGTATTTTTCAACTGACCCTATAACGCCTTCCCTTAAACAAATATAACGCAAAAATAGATTCCAACTCTTGCACGGGGGGAATGACTCTGCTAATTTCTGCCAGCTATCTTCTTGTCCTAATTCTTCTAGCTGTAGCTGCATTCGTGGGTAGGGGCACCGAGCGGGCCATTCCAGCCGCAGGTTGAGTCTGCCCTCTAGAAATAGACCTTTGTTCTAACAACAGATTCAGGAGGACTCATGAGCGCAGAAGAAACGATGCGAGTAGCGATGGCGGACGTCCCGAAAGCGCTGGCGGCGGGCTTGGTCGACATGGGCAGCGGGATGATGCTGGCCATCAAGACCGTCGACAGCCACCCCCAGTCGGTTCTCGACATCTTGGCTCCCGCGACCAAAGAAATGTTCGAGGGGGATATGGTCATCGAGATCGAGAACCTGTTCAAGCAGGCCCGCGGTGTCGAATCCGACGAACGCTACTTCAAGGAAATCCTCATCTCCTCCACCCATCTTTGGCATTACTTCGGACGCCTCAAGAGCAACAGCCAGGTGGTCCTGGCCGTGGTGACCCGAGGCGATGTCAATCTCGGCCTCTTCGTCATGAAGGCGCGGCAGATCATCGACACCGCAACGGTCTGATCTATCTCAGCCAGCTCGGAGATCGACTTTGGTCCTCAACGACGCCTATCGACAGCGCCTCGGGCGCCTCCTGCTCCAGGCCCGAACGATCCAGCTCTCAAAGTACGAGCAAAGCGGCGAAGACACGCTGCGCTCGACGCTCTTTCCGGAAGTTCGCAGCCTGCTCCAAGAGGGCTTCCAGACGATCCAGGAGCTCGAGGAAGAGTTAGGCCACGTCTCGCCGGAGCACCTTCGGGAGAGCGATGCTTTCGCAGGGTCGGGAGTGTCCTCTCCTCAGGAAAACCTGGCGGACCTCTGCTTCATCGCCCTGGCGGAGCTGCGCCCGCACCGTCTGCAGATGGAGAAGCCTGCGGATTGCGGCTCCACCTGGACCTGCCTGGCGCGGGCGGAGCGCATGGTCCACTCGTTGGTCCACGCCCTCACCGCCATCGAATCGGAGCTGGCGATCCTCGCCGGTGTGCCCGCGACGACGCAGGGTCTCATCGGCGTCCACCAATCCCTCGGGCTTCGGCAGGCCTGCGCCAAGTTCCGTCACCATGTTCGCCAGGCTCAGAGCCTCAACCCCAACGATCTGACACTGCAGCTGCGATCCATCGGCACCGCCATCGTCCGGCTCCAGGGGCGGCAAGAGTTCAACTACCTCCGGGTCACCGACCGCTTGATGACCGCCCACCTCCGGGATCGCATCCTGCAATGGCTGCGCAACTTTCCGAAGGATGAGACCCAAGGGAGCCGGCTGATCGACGAGACTCTGGTCTTCACCAGCCTCCTGGAGCAGGTCAATCAGCGGCAGGAGGTCGTCGAGGCTGACCTGCAGGAACTGGAGGCGGTGGCCGCCCTGCTCGCGGGGGAAGAGCCGTTCTCTCCTCTCCCGGCGGCCGCTCAGACTCGACTCCAAAGCCTCCTCGGCCGATCGGATGCCCTCGACGATCTGGTGATCGGTAGAGGGACTGCCTCTTCCGTGCTGTCGGTGGTGCGGGAGGTGCTCCAATCCCTGCACGCCGATTCCGCTAGCAGGAATCGCCCCAACAGGTCGACGCCCTCTCGCAGCGCCAGCGCAGCCGAGGCCCGTCGCTCGTGAAGGCCAGCGAATCTGCGGAGCCGGCGTGAGGGGAAAGGCACGCCGGCGCCTGTCTCGTCGGCGTGACCGCCGGCTATGGCTCCCAGACCGTGTTCACCGACCTCTGCCTCGAGCTCCC
>JAXHTF010000104.1 GCA_034211275.1 Acidobacteriota bacterium | reverse complement strand
GTCGCTGGGAGATCTGGCCCTGCGCTTCGGCGGCTCGCTGGCGGTGGTGGGACTGGTGGTGGTGGCGGCGCGGCGGATTCTGCCGTCGCTTTTCCTGCGCCTGGCCCGCACCCGCGCTCGGGAGACCTTCGTGCTCGGGGCGTTGTTCACCTGCCTGGCCATGGCCTGGCTGACCCACGAGCTGGGCTTCTCCCTGGCGTTGGGGGCCTTCCTGGCGGGCCTGGTGGTCTCGGAGACGGAGTACAGCCATCAGGTGGTGGCGGATGTGGGGCCGTTCCGGGATCTGCTCTCTAGCGTTTTCTTCATCTCCATCGGCATGTTGGTGGATCTCTCCTACGCCGTCAGCCATCTGCCGGCGGTGCTCGGTTTGGCGTTGGCGATTTTGGTGGTCAAGAGCTTTGTGGCGGGAGGCGCCACCGGTTTGTGCGGCTTTCCCCATCGCACGCGGCTGCTAGCGGGGCTGGCCCTGGCGCAGGTGGGAGAGTTTTCCTTCGTGCTCATGGAGGTGGGGCGCGAATACGGCCTGCTGGGGCCGGAGCGCTTCCAGCTGCTGCTGGCGGCGGCGGTGGTGACCATCTTGGCCACGCCGTACCTGATGAAGTTGGGGCCGATCTTGGCCAATCGGTGGATGAGCGCCGGCGACGAGAGTGCGGAGTCGGAGGGGGACGACAAGCTCTCCGGCCACGTGGTGGTGGTGGGCTATGGCGTCGGCGGCAAGCTGCTGGCCCGGGAGCTGCGGGAGGTGAGCATTCCCTACGTGGTGGTGGAGCTCAACGCCGAGCGGGTGCGCCAGGCGAAGAAGGCCGGGGAGACCATCCACTATGGCGACGCCACCCGCGCCGAGATTCTGCTCCACGCCGGCGTTGAGCGGGCGGAGATGGTGGTCTTCGTGATCTCCGACGCGGAAGCGCTGCGCCACTGCGTGGGGCTCGCCCGGCGCCTCAACCCCCAGGCCCAGATCCTGGTGCGCAGCCGGCGCAGCGGGGCCATCGACGACTTGCAGGAGCTGGGAGCGGATCAGGTGGTGGCGGAGGATTTCGAGACCGCCATCGAGATCTTCACCCGGGTGCTGCGGCGCTACCGCGTGCCCCGCAATGTGATCCGTGCCCAGACCCGGGTACTGCGGGGAGAGGGCTATGCGATGCTGCGCGCCCCGGCCCTGACCGAGGGGGTATCGGAAGCGGTGCTGGAGGCGCTGGCGGCGGGCACCACCGATCTCTACCGGTTGGAGGCCGACAGCCCCGCCGTCGGCCAGAGCCTGCGGGATCTCGACCTGCGCCGCCGCACCGGCGCGACGGTGATCGCCGTGGTGCGCGGCGAGACTCCCCATCCGAGCCCGCTGCCGGACACGCTGCTGGAAGGCGGCGACACCCTGGTGTTGGTGGGGAGTCACGAAGAAATCGACCGCGCCTTCGAGATCCTCGGCGGAGGCGAGGATCCGGCACCAGAGTAGAGCCAACGAGCTGCCGATCACAGTGCAAGAAGACGGGAGTGTCGTGATCTTGCGATACGATGCTTTTGTATTGGGCCGGTCATGAAGACCGGCACTTATTTATCTTTTAGGAGGACATATTATGTCTATGAGGAACATGGCGTCCCGGGGATCCATCACGTGCGGAGCTCGGAGCTGTCGGGTCATTTGGATGCTCTTGGCTCTGGCGGCCCTGGCGCTGCCGGCGCTGGAAGCGCTGGCGAAGAAGCCGGTGGTGCCGCCGTCTCCCACCGGCAGCCGCATCGCCGTGGCCAACCGCGGGGGCGATACCGTCACCCTCATCGATGTGGCCAGCGAGCGCCGGCTGCAGATCGAGCTGGAGGCGGGGTCAGAGCCCATGTACGCCCAGAACCCCTTCTTTTCGGATGAGATCTGGATCGGTGACCGGGGCCATGACCGGGTGCTGGTCTATGACGCCCTGCGGCTTCGCCGCATCGCCGACATCCCGGTGGGGGAGGGCGTCTTCCACATGTGGAACAACGGCGCGCTGGGTCAGATGTGGGTGGTCAATGACGTCGACAAGACCCTGTCGGTGATCGATTTGGAGACCAAGCAGGTGCTGGCCACCATCCCCATCCCGGCGGACCTGGCCACCGACTTCCAGCCCCACGACATCACCGTCACCGCCGACGCCGGCATCGTCTCGTTGCTGGGACCGGGGCAGACCGTGGGCTGGCTGGTCAAGTTCAGCGGCCACACCTTCCAGGAGGAGGCCCGGCTGCAGGTGGGGGCGGATCCCCACCTCTTCTTCTGGGGCTTTGCGGACAGCGAGCTCTATGTCGCCAGCCAGGGGGCCGGTGAAGTGCTGGAGCTCGATCCGGAGACTCTCCAGGTCACCGGGCAGCTGAGCATTCCGGGGGCCCATGGGATCTGGGCCGACGAGTCGGAGACCTATCTCTATGTCACCGACATCACCTCCGGCGACGGCATCGACTCGATCTATACCATCGATGTCGACAGCTTCCAGGTGGTGCCGGGCTCACCGGTGGATGCACCGCTGGCCAATCCCCACAACATCATGATCTCCATCGACAACACCAAGATGTTCATCTCCCACTCTAGCTCCACCTTCACCAGCATCTACGACCTCGATCCCGGCGGGCTGCCGGTCAACGGCCGCATCGTGGAGACGGGGCCGGTGCCCTTCGGGGTGATGTTGATCCGGGATCCGCTGTGCAAGCGGAAGAAAAAGAAGAAGTAGACCTCTTCTGATACCCGGTCAAGCATCCCGCCCCGGGCTCGATACGCTCGGGGCGGGGGCCGTGGAGGGTTCCAACAGCCGAATGCGATAGTCTTTAGGGGCTGAAGGAGCCATGACCGTGAAAGCCATCAAACTAGCCTCTCGAGTCACCAAGGATCACAAGGTTCAGATCGACTTGCCCGAGGAAGTGCGAGAAGGTCCTGTCGAGATCATCGTGCTGTTGCAGGACGACGAGGAACCGGCTCTGACGGCGCCCGCCAGCGGCACCACTACCTTGGGAGAGGTTCTGGCAGCTCGTCGCCCGGACTCACACTGGATTCGCAGCAAAGAGGAGCTCGATGCCGCCCTCGAGGTGGAGCGGGCAAGCTGGGATTGAGTCAGCGCCGCGTTTACTTAGATAGCTGTCTGATCATCTACCTGATACAGGCCGAGGAGTCGGTTCGCGAGCCTATCCGGGCTGCTCTCAATCCCAGGCACGAAGCGACTCCAGAGGTTTGTATCTCTGCCCTCAGCTGTCTTGAGTGCAGGGTCAAACCGATGAAGGATGGAGACCACGAACTCTTGGCAGAGTTTGATCGGTTCTTTGCCAGCCGAGATCTCCGCCGAGCTCGACTCACGAGAACCGTCATCGATCTCGCTACCGAGCTGCGGGCGGAGCTCGGAGTCCGAACTCCCGATGCCCTCCATCTTGCCGCTGCACTTTCCTGGGATTGTCAGGAATTTTGGACTAACGACCAGCGTCTCCCGGTCCGGCTTCGCGAGCGCATCGACATCCGCCACTTTCCCTGACCCTCAATCCCAGCGTAGCGCCACCATGGGGTCGGTGCGGGCGGCGCGGCGGGCGGGGAGGTAGGAGGCCACCAGGCTGATGGTCAGCAGGACCGCGGCGACGCTGCCGTAGGTCCAGGGGTCGAGGGCCCCGACACCGTAGAGCAGGCTTTGCATCAGCCGGGCGAGGCCGAAGGCGGCACCGGCTCCTACCGCGATACCGAGGCCGGCGAGGGCCAGAGCCTGGCGCAACACCAGCCGTCGCACCTCTCCCTGATCCGCTCCCAAGGCCAAGCGCAGGCCCAGCTCCTTGGTGCGCTGGGAGACGGTGTAGGAGGTGACGCCGTAGATGCCGATGGCGCCCAGCAGCAGCGCCACCGCCGCCGCCAGAGCCAGCATGGTCATGGTGAAGGCGGTGCGCGCCAGGCGCCGGCTTTGGATTTCCTCCAGGGTGCGCACATTGGCCACCGGTAGATTGGTGTTGACCCCCCACACCGCTTCCTGCACCTCTTCCAACAGGCCCGGAGTGCCCAGCCGCGGCGTGCGCAGGACGATAGCCATCCAGCGCCGGGCCTGGAGCTCGTCCTCCTCGCCGTCCTTCCAGACCATAGGCCAGTAAGCCACCGGCACCGCGTCCTCGGCGAAGCCGTCGTCGTGGACGTTGCCCACCACGCCGATGATCTCCCACCACGGACCCTCGGTACCGCCCCGCACTCGCTTCCCCAGGGCCTCCGCGGGGGAGTCCCAATAGGCGCTGGCGAGGTTCTCTGTCACCACCAGATTGCGGGCGCGGGTGTGGATGTCGTTCCAGGTCAGATCCCGGCCGGCGAGGAGGGGGTTGCCCATGGTCTGGAAGTATCCCGGGGTGATCCACTTCATGCGGCGAATCGGCGGCAGCTGGCCCTCGGGAGTGGGGAAGTCCTCGACGAAGAGAGCGTCGTTGGAGTCCCAGCGATCCATGGTGATGGAGCTGGTGAGGCCCACGGACTCGGTGCCCGGGATTTCTTCCAGGCGGCGATAGATCTCTTCGTAGGCCAAAGCTACCTGGGCCGGATCCTCGACCTCGGCGGTGGGGATCATCACGCGGGCGGTGAACACGCCCTCCGGATCATCGAAGCCCGGGTCGACGTTGCGCAGGGCGTCGAAGCTGCGCAGCATCAGGCCGCAGCCCACCAACAGCACCAGCGCCATGGAGACCTGGGCCACTACCAGCAGGTTGCGGGCACGGTGCCGCTCCTTGCCGTCGCTGCCGCCGCGGCCGCCCTCCTTGAGGGCCACCGCCAGCTGACCCTTGCTCCCCCGCAGGCCCGGGGCGATGCCGAAGAGGAGGCCGGCGAAGAGAGCGATGGCGGCGGTGAAGGCCAGCACCTGGGGATCGATGGCGATCTCCTCGACTCGGGGCAGGCCGGCGGGGGCGGTGGCCCGCAGCAGCTGCAGGCCGGCCCAGGCCAGACCCAGCCCGACGGCGCCGCCGAGGGCACCGAGGAGCAGGCTCTCGCTCAGGAAGGCGCGGACCAGCTTGCGGCGGCCGGCGCCCAGAGCGGTGCGCACCGCCATCTCCAGCTGGCGGCTTTCGGCGCGCACCAGGAAGAGGTTGGCGACGTTGGCACAGGCGATGAGGAGCACCAGGCCGGCGGTGCCGAGGAGGATCCACAGGGCGGAGGAGACGTCGCCGATGGCGTCCTCCTGGAACGGCCGCACTACCGCGCCGAAGCGCGCCTCTTCGAGCATGCCGAGGGTGATGCCGCCGGGGAAGGCTTCGGCGGCCATGGGGATCATGCGGGTGATGTCGGCGTTGGCCTGTTCCAGGGTGGCGCCGGGCTTGAGCCGCGCGACGCTCTGATAGCTGAAGTTGCCCATATTCACTTCGGCGCGGTCGAATTGGAACGGCAAGAGCAGCTGGGGATCGGAATTGAGGAAGCGGAACTCATCCCCCAGAACGCCGATGACCTCCATCGGGCGGCCGTTGATGGTGAGGGTCCGTCCCACCACCTGGGGATCGCCGTCGAGACGCTGCTGCCAATAGCCGTGGGTCACCATCACCGTTTCCGCCGTACCCGGGCTGTCGTCCTCGGCGCTGAACACCCGGCCCAGGACGGGGCGCACGCCCAGCAGGGGAAGGGTGCCGTCGGTCACCGACAGGGCCTCCACCTGCTCCGGCCGGTCGAGGCCGGTGACCGTCACCTCGGTCTCGTCCCACATGCCGATGTCTTCGAAGTAGCGGCCTTCGTCGCGGTAGGTGAAGTACGTCGCAGGACTCTGGTTGACCAGCTCGAAGCCCAGCCCCGGAGCCGTGTGCCAGACCCCCACCAGGCGCTCCGGCTCTTCGAACGGCAAGGGCTTGAGGAGCACGCCGCGGACGACGCTGAAGACGGCGCTGTTGGCCCCGATGGCCAGAGCCAGTGTGGCGACGGCGATGACGGTGAAGAGGGGGGAGTGGGCAAGGCGGCGGAGAGCGTAGCGCAGCTCCTGGACGATGTCGTACATGGCGATCCTCAGCGTAGCGATGAAGCTCCGGCACGGCCGGGAGCTTCGCAAAGTGATCGCGGCCCCGGATGGGGGCCGCGTTTCGGCGTTCGCTAGCTAGGACGCTCGGGAGGTGAGATTTGTTTCAGCCGTCCTCCCCCGACGGCTCTCTGCTCAGCGGCTCCGGGTGTCGGTCTCGGTTGATTCCGAAGCTTCGCCCTCCGCCTCCCGCGCCAGGGCGATGAGCCGCGAGGGAGTGCGCAGGAGGAGCACGCCCTCGGAGACTGCCGGGGTGGCCATGAGGGGCTCGTCCAGAGCGTGGAGAGCCAGCTCTTCGTACTCCGCACCGGCCTGGAAGATGTACACCTGGCCCTCCTCCGTGGTGGCGTAGATCTTGCCGTTCACCGCCACCGGGGAGGCGGTAAAGGTGCCGCCCTTGGAGAAGCGTTGTTTGTAGATGACGTTGCCGGTGGTGGCGTCGTAGGTCACCAGCCGGCCGTTGTGGTGCACCACGTAGAGCAATCCGCGGTAGAGCAGCGGCGTCGGCATGTAGGCGCCGCCGATGCCCAGGCTCCAGGTCAGCCGCGGATCCTCGCCCCGGGGATCCACCTCCAGGTCGCCGCGCACGCCGGCGGGCACGGCGTAGATGGGCTTGACCGGCGGATAGCCGGCGGAGACGTAGACCACGTCATCCCCCACCACCGGGGTGGCGATGACCAGCTCGGAGTTGGGGGCCAGGCTCCACAGTTCCTTGCCGGTGGCGGCGTCGTAGCCGTGGATCACCGAGCCGTTGACCACCAGCTGGTCGCCCTGGGGAGTGGGGAAGATGGCCGGCGTGGCCCAGGACGGGGCGACGTCCCGCTCCGTGCGCCAGGCGAGCTTGCCGGTCTTCAGGTCCCAGGCGGCGAGGTATTGGCCGCCGTGGATGTCCACCTGCAGAATCGCCTTGCCGTCGTAGAGGATGGGACTGGCGGCGAAGCCCCACTCCAGGCCGGGGTCGTTGAAGGCGCCGGCGTTGAGGCCTCCCAGGTCGTGGTGCCAGAGCACCTTGCCCTGCATGTCGAGGCAGGCGAGGCCGGCGGTGGGGAAGACCACCACCACGTGCTCGCCGTCGGTGACCGGCGTCGAGTTGGCCTGGGTGGCCTTGAAGTGGCGGTCGGTGAGGGGCACGGCGCGGCCGATCTCGGTCTCCCACAGCTGCTTGCCGGTGGTTTTGTCGAAGGCGAGGACCAGCCAACGGTGCTCCACCTCCTCCTGGACGTCCTGGATGGCGCCGGTGAGACCGGTGCGCAGGTTCTGCTCGATGCCTTCCGCCACCGCGGTGGTGAGGAAGACCCGATCGCCCCAGACCACCGGGCTGGAGTTGCCCAGCCCCGGCACCTCCGCCTGCCAGCGGACGCCGTCGCCGCTCTCCAGATCCCACTCCACCGGGGTGTCGACGCCGTCGCCGATGCCGCGGGCGTTGGTGCCTCGGAAGGCGGGCCAGTGCACCGTCGGAGCGGTGGGCGCCGCTGCCTCCGCGGTCTGAGCCTTGGCGACTTCTTCGCTCAGGCCGGCGCGTCCCAGGGGTTGGGCGATGGCCCGGCTCATTCCCACCGGCGGTTGGCCTTCGCGGGTCACCCGCAGGCCTTCGATCTCGTCCGCGCGGCCGAAGAATTGGGCTTGCACTGCCTCGTCAGGGCCGCTGAACTTCTTGTCCCCGGTCACCGTCAGCCGGGTCGCCGGGGCATCGCCGAGCTGGAGGTAGAGGGCGCCCTCCCGCACCTCCACCTTGGCTTCCAGATCTGCGGCGAAGCCTTCGAAGCTGCCGGTGAAGGTCTGGAGCTCTTCCGCGGTGTAAGTGGGAACCGGCGGATCGGGTCGGCTCTCGGCGCGGTCCAGCAGAGCCTTCACCGGCGGTGCGGTGTCTCCGGCCTTGAGCTCTTCGAGGGTCGAGGCGTAGATGGGGCCGGCTTCCACGGCGGCGCGGATGAGCTCCATGCGGCCCTGGGGAACCGCCATCTGGAGCACTCCTTCCCGGCTGTTCGCCCCTTCCTTCAGCAGGAAGAGCACGACCTCGGAATGCTCGTTGAACATCGCCCAATCGACGGGACCGACACCGTAGAACGAGTCCTTCTGGTCGATGTCGGCTCCCTGGCTCACCAGATAGCGGGCGATCTCCAATTCACCGTTGCGGGCGGCCATGGTGAGGGGAGTGGTGCCGTATTTGTCCTGGGAGTTCACCGGCACCCCCGCCTCCACCAATTGCTTCACCTTCGCCAGATCCCCGGCATTGGCAGCGTCGAAGAGGTCCTCCGGCGTCTGCGCCGTGGCGCTGCCCGGCAGGGCCACCATCAGGGCACCGGCCAGGAGCACGGCCAGGACCATCGTCCAGGCCTCCATGATGCGGGCCCCCGTCTCGAGCTTCGTTCTCTTGCCATCCATCGTTGCCGCTCCTTTCTCGCCAGCTTTCTCCGTTTTCGATTGGCCCGATCATAGCGGCTTCGCGGAGGGGGATCTCTCGTTGGCGGCAATCGAGAGCTGGAAACCGAGGGGGCAAAACGGCTTCGTAGCTACTCCTGCATAAGTGAAGATGCTTATTTATACCAGTCAGATTTTTACCCGTCAGATCCTCAGCCCCATTCCAGGTTCCTTCGGTCCTCTCAGAGGAAAACTTCAACGGGTCGGTGCAGTGTCGCCTTCATGACACCTCATTGAGCCGTTTTCCGTCGCCCTGCGCCGCAGCTCCACCGATGGTGCCGTGGCGGGGCTCGGTCTTCCGCTTCGCCAGGAGGCGGAGAGGCCGTTCTTCTGCTATCTCCTGGCACCGTTCGTACAAAGGAGCGCTATGAAAACCCTCAGCAAGCTCTCTCGGCGTCTCGCGCCCTGGGCCCTCGGTCTGGGCCTCGGCCTGGGACTGGCCCTCGTCTATCTCGGTGGAGAGGCTCTCTCCGCCGCCGAGGACGATGTGGCCGTCTACCAGGTGGACGTGTCTCAATCCATGACCGGTGAAGACCTGGACGCTTTCCTGGACTTCGTGCGCAGCAACCCCGGCAAGGACATTCTTCTCGAGCCGTCGGATCCGTTGCCGGTGACGCCGGGTCCCGAGCGTCGTCAGCAGGACGAAGCCCGGGCTGCGGAGGAGGCGAAGCGCCACGACGCCAAGATCGCCGAGGGCCTCGCCAGCGGTCTCTACACCCAGGACGGTCCGGCTCCGGACTGCGCTTCCCTTTCGGAAGCAGCCAACGGCGAGCCGGCGATCTTCCGGCTGTGCGAGAACGGCGTGCGCCCCGTGCCCACGGCCCTGCCGACGGCTCCCGTGGAGTCGACCCGGGCCGCCGAGGAGCGCCTCACCGCCTACCTCCAGGCGGTGCTCACCAGCCCCGACGCCACGGAAGCCCAGCTGGGATTGGCATCCAGCTTCAGCGATGCTTCGGCGTTGGACAGCGTGACCCTGGCCGAGGGCGGTGAGGTGACGGTGGACTTCAACTTCGGCATTTCTTCCCAGATCGGCGGTCTGCACCCCGGACTCGCCACCCACTACATGCTCGAGCAGCTCTACCGCACGCTCTTCCAATTCCGCGACGTGCGCAAGGTGACCCTCACCCTCGACGGCAGCTGCCGCGCCTTCGGTGATCTTTTCGAAGGACCGTGCCAGGAGCTCGACCGGGATCTCTGGGAGCTGATGACCGAACTCAACGACGAGCAGGTCGCGTACTTCACCCTGAAGGGAGGCCAATAATGTTGCGCCAGTTGCTGATCGTTCTCTCCGTCGCCGCCCTCACCTTCAGCGGGGTGGTGCTGGTTCATTCCATCGACGCCGACACCACGTGGAACGGCTCCAACGGCTACAAGATCTACCTGTCGCCGGCCACCCACGCGCCCTATAGCGGTAGCAACCCCAACTATGGCTGCGACAGCCACAACGAGAATTATTGGGCCGCCGAGCTCGGCTGGACCGCCGCCGCCGGCGCCGGCACCGACCTGGTGGCCCGGGGCTATTCCGTGCGCCTGGGCAACTCCGGCTACGTCACCAACAAGAACAGCTCCAACTCCTGGGGCGCGGATTACCACATCCCCTTGCACTCCAATGCCCCAGGCTCCACCAGCCAGTGGGATTGCACCGCTCCCTACGACCTGAGCTACTCGGCTTCCGGCACCCTGCTGCTCTATTACCCGGGCAGCTCCGGCGGTGCCGGCATGTCCGACAATCTGGTTTACACCGTCGGCGGCTCGAGCCCGGGCTACGGCACCGACAAGAAGATCTCCAGCACCTGCTGCACCGAGATCACCGGTACCACCGCCTACGCGGCGTACCTGGAGTCGGGCTTCCACACCTTCAATCCGGATCAGGATTGGCTGCAGGACGAGTCCAGCTGGGGCTGGCGCGTCGGCTGGGGCGTCGACCGCTACCTCGGCTATCCATAAGCACTAGCCTGTCTTTCGAACGGTCCTGAACGGTCGTTCGAGCCTCCGCTCACCTTTGGGTGGGCGGGGGCTTTTTTGTGCTTGGTGGTGGCCTTCGAGGCGGCTGCACAACGATGGGCTGGTTGAAGGAAGAGCACCCCGGAGTGGGAAGTTCCGTCGTCGGTCCGTCTCACCGGATGAAGCAACGAGAACCAGGACGAGCGGGGCGAAGCCGGTACCCGGCCATGCTCCTCCGAGCCGGCTTCGCGGCCCGCGGTCCTGGGGCGTCAACCCCATCCAAGGAGGTCTTCAGCCATGCTCCACCCCATCTCGTCACCGACCCCACACCCTCCCCGGCCGGGCCGGGCCTTCCCGAGGTGCCTTCCGGTTCTGATGCCGGCTCTTCTGGTGGTCCTGGCTTGCTTGGCTTTCCCGGTGACCGCCGATGAGCACTCCGTCTACGAAGTGCGAGTCAACCCTCATCGGTCCTATTACGAGCTCGGTAAAGCCTATCCGGACACGGTAACCGTAGAGATCACCTGCACGATGGCCGATCTCTCCAAGGGTGCTAGTGGAAGAAGGGAGATCTTGATGAAAGGCGCGGTTGCCGCCATCGACTATTCAACCGGGTGCGTGGGAGCCGATGACCTTCAGATTTCCGTCGAGGCTATCGGAAAGGCTCGTATCTTCCAGGCCTCAGAACCCGACAGTGGATCTGCCTCCGGCACTGGCCGAGGTTCGGCCAATACTCCCAGTTCTCAAGCGAAGAGTCGCGGCGATGGCGACACTCCAGCTCGGAGTGGCTCGCACTGCCAGTGTGACCCCGCTTGTCCGTGCACTGAGAAGGTCAAGCTTCCCAAGGGTAAGAGGGTGATGTCGGTCCCTGTGGAAGAGCAGGACGACGACATGATTGCTACCTTCTCCATCGACCTCGAGAACACCGATCTGGAAGGTTCCAGCCGCAGCTTCGCTTTGGCCATCATGCCCACCAAGAATGGCGGTCATCTCCTGCAGAAGCCCGTCTACAAGGTGATTCCTCTCTCCGAGCCTCTGGCCGATTCCTTCCGCAGTGATCGGGTAGCTTCCGAGCTCTTTCTCGGTAGCACCTACGGCTTGGAGTACGACGAGAACGGCGACAACTCCGGCTTCGGTCAATCGGAGCTGGTGGGGCGGCTGAGCATCGACTATCTGTGGGGTAGGGATAAGAAGTGGGCGCTGCACTCCGGCCTCCGGATCCTCTCCTCCAGCTTCGTCAGCGAGCTCCAACCTGAGTCTGAAGGAGACGAGCCCATGGCCATGGCGAGCACCGCCGGGCTGTTCGGGGCCCAGACCGACATGGACGGGATGGACGACGGTGAGGAGGAGGATTCGGCGCCGGTGGACACCGTGGACTCCTACTCAGGAAGCTTTTACCTGCATTGGCAGCCGGGATGGTTGAGCCCAGACCGGTATTCGGCCACCGGCAAGGATCCGGAGCGTCCCTACGACGCCTTTCGCTTTGGCATCTTCGCTCGCGTCGGTTTCATTTCTCGGGACAGTCTGACGGTGACCGGTGACAGCACGATCATGCGCTGGAACGTTGGCTTGAGCTTGACCCACCGTCAGACCCATGCCAGGAGCCCGTGGGAGGACAACACCAATGGTTTTCCCATCGGCTTCATCGAATTCTCCTATGCACGGTATGAAGAGTTCGGCGGCATGGAGGATTCGGGTCGATTCGTGGCGGATGCAGGACTGCGTCTGGCGAATACCGGCAAGGGCGCCGTGCCTTTCTACGTTGGCGTCCATCTCAATGCCGGCAAAGGCCCCGACGATCACCGCATTTTCGCCGGCTTTCTCTTCGAACTCGACCGCCTGGCCGCGCTGGTCAAGAACTGAGCGGGTCGGCGGCCGACCTCTGCTAGGGCTCCCCAGCCTCCCGCACGAACGGCAGGTTGGGGAGCCCGGCGGAGAAACTGGAGGTTTTGCCGTCGTGGCGGCGGAGGAAGTCGGCGGAGAAGGAGAGGCGGTCGCCGTCGATGGCGTTGAGGAAGTGAGTCTTGACCAGAATGGTGGTGGTGCTGCCGGGGGAGAGGAGGGTGAAGGATTCGGTGGGCTCCTGGTCGGCGGTCTCGCCGTCGATGCACGCGATGCCGGTGATGCGGTTGGAGCCGGTGCGGGAATAGGAGCCGGTATTGTCCGCCAAGGCGAAGTCGCAATAGCTGCCCTTGTCCAGCGCGAGATAGAGAGGGCTATCCGTCCGATTGGTGAGGGTGACGGCGAGGTTCGCCTTCTTGCCGTCGCTCTGCACCGTCACCAGGTCGGCGGTGATGCGCAGGAAACTATTCGTCCAGGTGCCCGAGGGAGGTGGCGAAGAGCCGGTGGACGGGGTACCGGTGGTGGTGGGGACCTCGGGCTGGGAACGGGTACCGGCTGGAGAAGGGGACGGACGCTGGGGCTCCTGATCGAGCAGGGAGCGCACTTTCGAGCGGGGCACCGTCACCGCCGTAGTGGACACGACCTCCCCAGTCTCCACCGAGATGGCGTTGGCATAGATGCGGATGGTTTTGCCCAAGTCCGCCGTCGTACCCACGATCACCGCGTCAGCGCCAAAGACTCTGCCGACGTCCGCCAGGCTGTCCTGATCGAAGAAGCGGGAAGCGGTCTGTCGTTGTTCCTGCCGCACCTGATCGAGGCGACGGCGCTCCACCAGGGTGAAGGCCCCCGGGGCTGCCGCATGGAGGCGGGCGATGAGCTCGTCCGCCAGCACTATCCCGAAGACTGTGGTCTCCCCGTTGGTATCCACGAAGTCCAGCACCGCCACGCTGTGCATCGCGCTGGGTTCCAAATCCGAGGCCAGATTGCGGGCCATGATGTCCACGCCCTCCCCGAGGGACTCGGCGCGAGTGACGCAGGAATTACCCAGGCTCAGGGCCAGCAGCGGCAATAGCAGCCAGAGGCCGGAGGACGGCCTCCGGGGCACGGTCCTCACGGTGTCTCCATCAGCGCGCGCACTCGCCGTACCAGCGAGCGCTGGAGCTCTTCCAAGGCCTCCGTTCGAGCACGGTCGTGGCGATACTCCACCCCTTCACCCAGCACTTCGAAGGGAATGTAGCGGTAGCCGCGCTCGGGATCATAGAGCTTTGCCTGGCAATGAGCGCGCACCACCGCCAGGTCCGGGTCGGCGGGATCGGCGACGGTCTCCACACTCACTTGCCCCAGCAGCAGGTGTTCGGCGAAGTGATCGAAGTCCGAGCGCTGGAGTTTGTAGACATGGCCGGCGAAGATCAGATCGAAATAGCCGGCGTGAACGAAGACCGGCAGCAGCAGGCCACTGGTGCCGCCGAGGGGATCGGCGACCCGCTGGGAGAGCGTGTCCAGGGTGCGCTGGCCCTCGTCGATGAGCATCACCGCCAGCGGCGTGGTCTCCGGCAGCTGATTCCATACCGTGTCCGATAGACCGCCGGGTGCGGCCGCTCCGCGCACCCCGGGCTCCGGGGGTGGCTCGGCCCGGCCCGGCGCCGGCACCGACAAGGCAGCGAGAAGCCCCACGATTCCCAAGCATCGCAGAGCCTCTGCAATCCGTGGACTCATTACATAAGTATAGCGAAGTGTCGTAATGCGACAGCTCATGGACAAGCTGCGGGATTCTAGGAGACTGCTGAAGAAGTCAGCCGCAAGCGAGAGCGAGGAATTTTCGAGCAGAATCGAGGCGGAGAACCGCAGGCGATTCGAGAATCGTCGAGGTTCGACAACGAAGATTCGGCCGAAAAGAGCCGCTCGGAGCGCGGCGCGAGTTTTTCAGCAGGCTCCTAGAGGGACTGCACTGGGGGAATCAGCGGGACCAGCAGCTTTGGATTTCCGTGCCGGCGAAGGCTCCCGGAAGGTTCTGAGACTGCTACTCTAGGAAACCCCCCGAAGGCCCTGAGGGCCGCCGCCGGACCTGGCGGATGCGGGGCAATTGGAAGTGCCCATCCCCACCATGGAACATCTCATCGTCTCCCGCTTTTCGGTCCCCCGGCTGGACGCTGCCACAGCGGGCTTTCATCGTGACGAGGCATGGCTCGGGGACCGCCTGGAGCTGTTTCGGCGTTTCTTCGTGCCCAGCGTCCAGCGGCTGGAAGTGCCGGCGATTCTGCTTTGCTCGTCCGCCAGCGCGGAGCGGGTGGCGGAGGAGACGCGGGATCTGTCGTGGGTGCGGGTGGAGGTGCAGGACGATTGGTACGGCGGCTGGACCGGTGGGGAGGAGCAGATGCTCACCCGTTTGGATTCCGACGACGCGGTGCACGAGGACTGGCTGAAGGCTCTGGAGGCGGCGCCGGAGGGCTACGAGGCTTACGTCACCAACGGTTTCTACCGCTACGACATCGCCACCGGCCACCTCTACCAACGCCGCCGCCGGGAGCCGTCGCCGCTGGCTGCCTTCCCCGGCGGCCGCAACCCTTACCGTTGGGACCATGCCCAGCTGCCGGAGCATTGCCGCACCTACTCAATGCCCAAGGCCTATCTCTTGCAGGCCATTCACGGCGGCAACCTCAGCAACCGCCGC
Organism: Acidobacteriota bacterium; assembly: GCA_034211275.1. NCBI lineage: Bacteria > Pseudomonadati > Acidobacteriota > Acidobacteriota bacterium. The sequence goes on along the minus strand of JAXHTF010000104.1, from coordinate 9,143 downwards.
CCCAGCTGGCGTCACTTCTTCCGCCGTCGCTCCCTGGAGCATCTACGGCCCTTCAACCTTTCGCTCTGAGAGCCGGAGCGGGCCCCTCGAGCCCGCTCCACCGGGATTGGTCCTCAGGTTCGCAGATCGCGCTGCCGCAGGTAGGCCACGAAGGCTGCCAGCCCGCCGGCCACCACCACCGCAGCGGCGACGCGGAAGAAGCTGATGATCCAGGCGATGCCGATGCCCAGGGCCGCCCACTGAACCCACCATTCTCCCGGCGAGGTCATGAAGTTGATCAGCACCAGGAAGGCCAGAATCATCGGGCCGACGAAGAGAAATTTGAGCGCCTGCAGAGTCTTGATCACGAGGGTCTCCTCCTTTAAAGCCAGACTACGGGAGGGATCCTTGGAGGGTTTCGTCGTCAAGACGAGAGCCGTCTATTCACCGTATCAAGACGAATGGTTCAGCCTTTGTCGGATTCCTCGCGCTGCCGGTTGCGTCGCCCAGAGAGGGCGCGGACAACGCCGTGGAGGGTGCGGACTTCGGCCTCGGTGAGCTGGGCGCGCTGGAAGATGTTGCGCAGGTTGCGCACCATGATGGGGCGTTTCTCCGGCGGGTAGAGGAAGCCCGCCTGGTCGAGGTCCTGCTCCAGGTAGTGGAAGAAGAGCTGCATCTCCTCGGCGGTGGCGGGGCGGGCGCCGGCGAGGATCTCCTGGCGTGGGGGAGCCTGGGGCTCCGCCTGGTACCACTCGTAGGCCACCAAGAGCACCGCCTGGGCGAGGTTGAGGGAGCTGAAGGCGGGATTGAGGGGCACCTCCAGCACCGTGTCGGCGAGGACGATGTCGTCGTTGTGGAGGCCGGTGCGCTCGGGGCCGAAGAGGACGCCGAAGGGCTCTTCCCGAGCGGCGCAACCCTGCATCTCCCGAGCCGCTTCCCGCGGCGTCACCACCGGCTTGACCATGTCCCGGCGGCGGGCGGTGGTGGCCCACAGGCGGCGTAGATCCGCCGCTGCCTCGGCGGTGGAGGAGAAGACTCGGGCGCGCTCCAACACCACCAGGGCACCGGAGCAGGAGGCCCGGGCGTCGGGGTTGGGCCAGCCGTCCCGGGGGTTGACCAGCCGCAAGTCGGTGAGGCCGCAGTTGAGCATGGCCCGGGCGGCGGCGCCGATATTTTCCCCCAGCTGAGGTTCCACCAGGATGACAGCGGGTCCGCCACGGTCTTCTTCGGGCAGTCCACGGGTAGAGTCGGTACCGGCCATGGGGCGGGAATGTATCAAATTGGGAGGAGAGCCCCCATCAACCCGCCAGCAGTCGCTGGTAGGTGGTCAGGGAGATGTTGCTGCCGCACACAATGAGGCCGACCCGGCGGCCGGCGAGGGTTTCCGCCAGGGGACCTCGGAGCGCCGCCATGGCCGCCGCCGCCGCCGGTTCCACCGCCAGCTTCATGCCGCCGAAGAGCGCCATCATGGAGTCCCGGAGGGCGTCGTCGTCCACTTTCACCAATTGATCTACGAAGCGCCGGCAGAGAGAGAAGGTGTAGGGGGCGGCGTGGGGAGCGCCGAGACTGTCGGCGATGGTGCGCACCTTGTCGATGGCTTGGGGCTCACCGGCGGCGAAGCTGCGGTGCATGGTGTCGGCGCCCTCGGGCTCGACGCCGTAGACCCGGGTGTGAGGGCTCAGGGCCTTGACCGCGCAGGCGATGCCGGCGCACAGGCCACCGCCGCCGATGGGCACGATGACGGCATCCAGAGCCGGTGCCTGGGAGCACAGCTCGAGGCCGACGGTGGCGGTGCCGAGAACGGTTTGAACACCCTCGAAGGGGTGCACGAAGGTGCGTCCCTCGCGCTCCTGGATAGCCTCCACCTCCTCGAAAGCGCGGTGCACGTCGGGCACCAGAACCACCTCGCCGCCGTAGCTACGGCAGCGTTCCACCCGCCCGGGGTCGGCGCTCTCGGGCATCACCACCTTGGCGTGGCTGTCGAGGAGAGAAGCGGCGCAGGCGACGGCGATGGCGTGATTGCCGGCGGAGACCGCGGTGACGCCCCGGCGGCGCTGCTCCGGATCCAGGCTCAGCAGGTTGAGCAGGGCACCGCGCAGCTTGAAGGTGCCGGTGCGCTGGAAGAGCTCGAGCTTGAGGAAGACCTCGGTGTCGGAGCCGAAGAGCTCCTCGGCTTCCTGGCCGGACCAGGGCCAGGTAGGGGTTTCCGCCACCCGGTCTCCCAACCGGCGGCGGGCGTCGCGGATGGCTTCGAGGGTCGGGGCTGGGGGGAGGGATGAATTGGTCATGGCATGTCTCCGGGAGGGTCGGACCGAAGATAGCAAAAACCCCCGCCGCGGAAGGCGACGGGGGTTGGAGCCCTCGTCCGGTGCCGCTCCTAGGTGGAACGACTACCGGGCGTCAGATCGTGGAATCGGCGGGGCTCAGGGAGCCGCCAGACCGATATGGGTGAACCGGCGGGACTCGAAGGCGTCCAGCAGCAGGGTGCCGGAGTAGCCCGCCTTGGGCTTGGACACGATGCCGAAGCGCACGCGGTCCGCGTCGTCGAGATCGTTGTCCACGCCGTCGATGCGGCCCACGGAGACTTCGTTGAGGAAGAGCTCCAGAGCGCCGTCGTCGTTGCCGGCTCCGGTGGACTGGTAGAACGCTACCTCGACGACGTTGACGCCGGGGTCGAGATCGAAGAAGCCGACCTTGGTCCAGCTGTTGTCGTCGTTGTGGATCTTGAACAGGAAGCGGAAGCCTCCGTCCTTGAACCGCAGCACGCCGGTGGCGAGACGCCGGCTCGGGCCATCGGAGAAGAGCTGGATGATCTTCATCCGCTTGCCGTCGGGCATGGTCACCGAGCTGGGGTCGATGTAGAAGCGGGCCTTGTAGGAGCCCTCTGAGGACGGAGTGAAGTCCTCCAGGAAGACCTTCGAGGTGTCGACGTTGAACTGACCGCCCATGGTTCCCACCAAGGCAGCGCCAGCGGTGACGGTGAGGTCGCCGAAGTCGTCCTTGACGTTGTCCCAGGCGCCGGTGTCACCGCTCTCGAAACCGTCCTCGTAGATGAAGTCCTCGCAGGCCAGCGGGATGTCGAAGGCCTGGGCGCCGTCGGCAACGCTGTTGTTGCTGCCCTGGTCGGCGCTGACGCCCATGCCGCGCTTGGCGAAGCCGCGCCAGATCAGGCACTCGTTGGCGCCACCGTTGTTGGCCAGGTCGGCGGCGAGGATGCCGTCACGGCCGTCCTCGAAGCCCGGCAGACAGGTCTGGGTCTTCATGCCGTCCATGACCAGCTGGATGGCCCGGTTGTTACCGCCGGTGCCGTTGTAGATGTCGGCGTCGAAGCCGTAGCGGTCGACCATGTTCCAGTACACCTCCCAGAGCATGGCGGACCAGATAGAGCCGACACCGTGGGGCACGGACACGCCGCCCACGTCACCGTAGGTGTGGGTGTTGATGCTGATGTCGGTGGTGTAGGGGAACTGGCGGATGCCCGGGCCGTCCACCGGCTGATAGACCAGGTAGGGGGCGATACCCCGCTGGTCTTCCGGCTGATCGCCGACCTTGCCGGTGAGCGCGAGGGCCAGCCAGTCGCTCCAGCCTTCGCCCATCTGCTCGGTATTGCCCAAGCAGCCGACGGCGGAAGGACCGCCGGTGAGGCGGTTGGACACGCCGTGACCGTACTCGTGAATGATCACGCCGTTGTCCATGTCGCTGTCGCGGTCCGGCACCGAGCCGCCACCGTTCTTGAAGGTACCGGTGACGCCCGGCAGCTCGGCCTTGATGATGTCGCCATTGCCCTGGCCGATCATGCCGGCGGGGATGGTGATGTCACCACCGGTGCCGTCGTCGCCGAGGGTGATGGCCGTGTCGCCCTGGTTGTTGACGATCACCACCGCAGTGGCGCCGACGTTCTGGGCGTTGCGGGTCTTGGTCACGAAGGAGCAGCTGCCGCGGTCGATGAGGGCGATGTTGCCGCTGACGGCGCCACCGTTGGTAATGGCCTCACAGCCGTCGGAGGTGGTCCCGGTGCCGTCGTCCACCAGCACCACGTCGCCGCTGATGCCGGTGGTGTCCAGGCCGGGGCCGAAGCCGGCGCCGCTGGCGGCGTAGTTGCCGGCGATGGTGCCAGGAGCGGTGATCTCCAGGATGTTGGGCAGCGGGTTGACCCAGATGAACATCTGCATGCGCGGGTCCGAGCCGTCCGGCGGGGTGCCGAAGTTGGCGTTGTTGGTGCCGGAGCCGTCCTGAGCGTCCGCCTGCACCGGGTCGCCGCCGACGCCACCGTTGCCGTAGTTGTTCTGCTGGAAGTTACCGCCGGCCTCGTCGAAGCCGTAGTGGTAGAGCACATCGTGGACGATGTTGTTCCAGTAGAAGAGGTTGACGATGGCCGCTTCCTGGTTGGTACCGCCCGTCGGGCTGAGGCCCGGATCCCAGGCGAAGTCGAAGTCCAGGCCGGCGCCGCCGGAGGGGCGGAAGCCGGGGACGTTGTTGGCGTCGGAGTCCTCGCTGGCCTCGACGTTGTTGCCGCGGGTGTCGGTGAACTCGGCGCCGGCGGCGCCGTTGGTGTCATGCCAGCCGAAGGGAGAGGCCGTGGCGTTGGCCGGATCGTTGACCACCACGTGGCCCGGACCGACGTCGTCGGGGCTGATCATGGGGAGGGGGAAGACGCGGTAGGAGTCGGCGGCGATCCAGTTGTTCTTGGCGAGGAATTCGCCGTTGGTGGCGTCGACTCGCACATTCCACCAATTCTCGTCGTCGTGCAGACGCAGTACGGTGTTCCACGCCAGACGGACAGTGCCGTCGTCCAGGGGCTGGTAGACCAGCTCGACGGGAATCTCGTCCTGGGACAGGCCGCCCTCGCTGAAGATCGAGTTCTGGACCGGGCCGCCGGTGCCCCCCAGGGGCACCAGGGCGTCGGAGACCCGCAGGCCCAGGTGATTGGCGGAGCGGTGGATGGCGTCGACGGCATCGAGGCTCGGGGCGCGATCGACCACCGAACCGGCGAGGTCCCGCACCCAGCGGTCGCCGATGAAGAAGATACGGCCCTGGTTGTCGATGCTGACGTTGAGCAGGCCATTGTAGACGGGGATGCCGTCCAGACGCTGTTGCAAATAGATGTGGGTGACGCCGTTGTGGCGAGTGGTGTAGCGGTCATTGACCGTCCACTCGGCGAGGTCGTCCTGGGTCAGGCCCATGGAAGCACCGTTGGCTTCCAGGTAATTGGTGACGATATCCAGCGGGTCGTCCGGGCTCGGCGCCGTCAGGAAGCCGGCGCTGGCGGGGACCGCCAACAGCAGGCAGAGGACGGCGAGCCAAGAGGCGGACAAGCTCTTGCACAGTCTCATGGGGTGTTCTCCAAGTTGGTAAATAGTGAGGATGTGACTGGGGCTGAAGCTCTGGTCACGGTTTGCGGGGGAGCGCCAATGGTTAGGGCTCACGTTCTCGACGGCCGTGAGTTTGGACACCTCGTCACAGGAAATCACCTGGCGGTGGAAATCTGAACCATGGACATTAACACATGGAAATGTCCTTGTGACTGTGGAAACAGGTTTTCTTTGCCAGCGCGCTTCTCGGCGACTCTCCCCAGGCTGCTGTGGGAAACTAGCCGGGTGACGGCGGTACTCCAGCGGAAGTTTGCATCTTTCTCATTATAAGGGACTTACGCGTCTTGCACAAAACTCTGTTCAAAGCGTGGAAAGGCCCCGATTTTGGCCCCTTCAACGCCTTTTCCAGAGAGTTTTCCACAGCCTTTTCGACAGCCTCTGTGGACTCTTGCGATGGGCTTCCTTACGCTCTCGCCTGTGCTATGTTTCCTCACCGTAACCAAGATTTCGATTCCGGGGGAGGCGTGGCTCGGGCCAGGGGCGTCTTTCGGCCGGAGCGCTGGAGGAGAGCATGACCGGCCACATCAGCTTTTTCGCCCAAGTCAACCGGAATTTCGACAAGGCGGCGGCGCTCACCAGCCACGATCCGCTGCTCCTCGACCAGATCAAACGCTGCAACAGCGTCTACCACGTCAGCTTTCCCCTCAAGCGGGACGACGGCTCCATCGAGACCATCCAGGCGTGGCGGGCGGAGCATAGTCAGCACAAGCTTCCCACCAAGGGCGGCATCCGCTTTGCCCTTGAGGCCAGCGAGGACGAGGTCACCGCCCTGGCGGCGCTGATGACGTATAAGTGCGCCGTGGTGGACGTGCCCTTCGGCGGCGCCAAGGGTGGTGTCCGGATCAACCGGTGGAAGTATTCGGAGGCGGAGCTGGAGCGCCTCACCCGCCGCTACACGGTGGAGCTGATGCGGAAGAATTTCATCGGCCCCGGCATCGATGTACCGGCGCCGGACTTCGGCAGCAGCGCTCGGGAGATGTCCTGGATCGCCGACACCTACATGACCATCACCGGCGGAGAGCTCAACGCCCTGGCCTGCGTCACTGGCAAGCCCGTGGCCCAGGGGGGCATCCGGGGCCGCACCGAGGCCACCGGATTGGGAGTTTTCTACGGCATCCAGGAGGCCTGCAGCTACCGTGAGGACATGAGCGCCCTGGGGTTGGCCACCGGCGTCGAGGGCAAGCGGGTGGTGATCCAGGGGCTGGGCAACGTCGGCTATCACGCGGCCAAGTTTCTCCAGGACGCGGGAGCACGATTGGTGGCCTTGGCGGAATATGAAGGCGCCATCCACGACTCCGACGGCCTCGACCTGGAAGAGGTGATGGCGCACCGGCGGGAGACCAAGTCCATCCTCGACTTTCCCGGTGCCAGCAACCTGAAGAAGTCCACCGACGCCCTGGAGCTGGAGTGCGACATCCTGGTGCCGGCGGCGCTGGAGAATCAGATCACCGTGGACAACGCGCAGCGCATTCGGGCGCGCATCGTCGCCGAGGCCGCCAACGGTCCCGTGACCTCTGACGCCAGCGAGATCCTCGCTCGGCGCGGGGTGATGGTGATCCCGGACAACTACCTCAACGCCGGCGGCGTCATCGTGTCCTATTTCGAGTGGATCAAGAATCTCTCCCATGTGCGCTTTGGTCGCATGGGCAAGCGCTTCGAAGCGCAGGCCTATCGCCGGCTGTTGGGAGCGGTGGAGCAGGCCACGGGGCATCAATTCAGCGACGAGGAGTACGAGCAGCTGGCCCGCGGCGCCGACGAGCTGGACCTGGTGCGTTCCGGGCTGGAGGACACCATGGTCACCGCCTATCGGGACGTGCGGGAGATCTATCTGCGTCACCGGGAGAAGGCGGATTTGCGCACCGCCGCCTTCATCAACGCCATCGACAAGGTAGCTCTGTGCTACCAGGAGCTGGGGATCTTTCCTTGACCTCTTCTGTTCCGGCCTTCCGCCTGCCGACCCGGGTGGTGCTCGAGCCCGGCTGCCGGCGGCTGCTGCCGGAACGGGTTGCGGCCTGCGGCGCCGGAGGGGCCAGAAGCGCCGCGGACGCCGGCAGCGAGGCGCTACTGGTAGTGGACGCCGGCCTGGCGGAGAGTCCCTGGACCGACGAGGTGCGGTCCTCCCTGGAGCAGCAGGGGCTGCGCTGCCGCATCTTCTCCGGCGTGGAGAGCAATCCCCGGGCGGGAACGGTGGAGGAGCTGGCGGAGGTCGCCCGGCGCAAGCGCCTGAGCCCGGTCATCGCCGTCGGCGGCGGCAGTGTGCTGGATGCCGCCAAGGCCGCCGCCATGCTGGCCACCAACGGCGGCCACTGCGCCGATTATGAGGGCGCGGAACGCTTTCAGGAATCGCCGCTGCCTTTCATCGCCCTGCCCACCACCTGTGGCACCGGCTCGGAGGTCACCTGGGTGTCGGTGATCAGCCAGCCGGAGCGGCGGGTCAAGATCAGCATCAAGGGCCACCGCATGTTCCCGGATCACGCCCTGGTGGATGCGGACTTCCTGCGCACCCTGCCCGCCGAGCTCGTAGCCTGGACCGCCCTCGACGCCCTCACCCACAGCCTGGAGGCGATCACCGGCCGTCTCGCCAATCCCGCTTCGGAGGCCCTGGCCACCCGCTCGGTGGAGCTGCTCTTGGCCTACCTGCCGCGGGCGGCGGCGGATATCGCCGGCGACGACGAGGCCCGGGAGGCGGTGATGACGGCGTCGACCCTGGCCGGAATGGCCTTCGGCAACTCCGATGTCGGCGCCGTGCATTGCCTGTCGGAAACCCTCGGCGGCGGCTGGGATGTGCCCCACGGCCTGGCCAACGCGCTGTTGCTGGTACCGGTGCTGCGCTCCCACGGCGACTCCATCCACGCCGCCCTCGCCCGGGTCGCCCGCCGCGCCTTGCCCCGGAGCCCCGAGGCGGTGTCCGACGACGACAGCGAGGCCGCGTCAGCGCTGCTGGCGGCGGTCAAGCGCCTGGTGGACAGCCTGCGCCTCCCACCCTTCGCCGACTTCGCCATCCCCGCCGAAGACTACGATTGGATCGCCACCCAAGCCGCCGCCAACGGCTCCAACGATTCCAACCCCCGCCCTATGACCCCGGCGGAGTACCGGGCGATCCTGGACGGGCTGCGCTAGCTGTCTGAGGCAACCTCTCCCGGGCAGTACCGAGGCAGCAGATCGTGTTCTTTGCTGCCGTCCCAGACGTCACCGAAGAGGTAGCGGCGGAGGAGCTCTTTGTCTTCCGAGGTGAGGGAGATGTCGGTGGTCACCGCCCGTTGGGGTGCGGCGAGCTCGTCGCTGTCGTTGGAAGGGGCAGGATGGTAGGAGGCGGGGTAGTGGGTGGTGGTGAAGATGCGGTCCCAGAGGCCGAAGAGGGACCAGGGGGCGTCTTTGTGGCGGCAGACGTTGGAGTCCCGGTTCTGATGGCGACGGGCGCTGCGTTCGAGCTGGCCGGCCACCGCCAGGGCGTGGGAAGCGAAGTCCGCCGCCGCCTGGAGGTAGGCGGGCTGGCGCACTTCCTCCGGCAGCGATGCCAGCAGCTCTTGGGCTCGGGCCGCCAGCTGCCGGCCGAAGGGGCTGGCCCGACGCACTTCTTCTTCTAGATAGAGCAGCACCAGATTGTTGAACAAGTATTCGGCGGCGTCGACGGTGAGCTCCACCGGCGGAATCCACTGGTCGTCTCGGCGATAGGCGGGTTCGTAGAGGCTGAAGATGGCTGCCGCGGGTTGCTGGGTTTCCTCACCGCCGTCGGCGGCGCCGTTGCTCCCATCCTCCGCCAGCAGCCGCCAGCCGCTGACGGTGTAGGCC
>JAXHTF010000103.1 GCA_034211275.1 Acidobacteriota bacterium | reverse complement strand
TGGGACACGGTCAGCGATCCGTGTGCGGACTTGTGGGACAAAGGATTGTCGGTGGCGGGGGCGGGGGCGGGGGCGGGGATTTTCCTTTTTGGGGGCGGGTATGGTGTGGGGGCGAAGGCTGGGCGTGAGGCGATTGAGGCTACCGGAAGGACGTTAGGAGACCTTCTTAGGGCTGGTAACCGTTTAGACAGGAACGGATTGACGAGGGCAGGGCGGGCTCTGCAAAAACATGGTGATCGCGCTGGAAGCGCCTTCCCTCGGTCTGTGGGTCCTGCTGCAGATCGAAACGCCCAAGCTCAAGAGGTTCTGGGAGAAATCCTATACAGCACAGATCAAGCTACGGAAGTCAACCGCTTTGGTGGCCACGATATCTTCGACACGCTGACCGGCAGAGGGGCTCGCTTTGATGCGGATGGAGAATTTGTTGGTTTTCTAGAGCCTTGAGGTGATTTATGGGGCCTGAGAATCCGTTGAAGGTGCAAGTGGCCAGTGATCTGGTACATGAAAAGGTCTTTGCTGAGATCTACTATGGAAGCAAATTCGTGGCGTTGGTAAGCCAGGAAGACCATGATTGCTTTCTCGTGGAGCTTCCGGGACCTGAGGCACTAAAAGAGCAGCTAACTCGGGAAATCCCTTTGCAAGCGTTTCAGGAGGCCTTGGAGATGGCTGTGGAGCGGTTGACTGGGAACGAGGGCAGAGCTTAGTGGCCAAGTGGGCCCGTTGACCCCAAACTTCTCTCGAGGCGGTCAATGGCGAGGTTTCTCTTTGGCACAATGTTCTGTGACCTGACCTCCCCCCGGAAAAGTGGACAGCTTCGTTACGCGGCAAGCGCCGCGTTATGGTGAGCCTCTTCGTAATCGCTGCGCCGTCGGTCAACGGTCACCGATCCGCTGGATCGCGTCACCCGCTTCACCTACGACGCCGCCAATCGCCCTCTATCGCAGATCCTGCCCGACGGCAGCCCGGTCGCCTTCACCTGGGATGCTGGAAGCAACCTGGAGACGTTGACGCCGCCGGGGCGGCCGGCTCATGCTTTCGAGTACACGCCCCGGGACGAGGTCTCGACCTACTCCCCTCCGGGCGGCACGCCCGCCGAGGGTCTCGTGCTCGGGCACCGGCCGGATCGCCAGCTGGAGCAAATCCAACGCGCCGGCGGCGAGGCTCTGGGTTTCGCCTACGACGACCTCGGGCGGCTGGAGAGCTTCACTCATCCGGATGGCCAGACCACTCTCGGCTGGGACACCTCCGCCGGCCAGGTAGGGACCCTCACCACCTCTGAAGGCTCGACCCTGACCTACGGCTACCAGGGACACTTGCTGCGCTCGCTCAGCTGGTCCGGGCCGGTGACGGGGACGGTGGATTGGAGCTTCAATGCGGAGCTCAAGGTGGCGTCGATGCGGGTCGGCGGCTCGACTCTGGCCAGCTACGACTACGACCGCGACGGTCTGCTGACCCAGGCCGGGGATCTGACCCTGGTCCGGGACGCCGCCAACGGCCGCATCACCGGCACCGTTCAGGGGGACCTGACCACCGAGCGCGGCTTCAACCCCTTCGGCGAGCTCACCAGCCACCGTGCAGCCTTCGGCGGAACCTCTCTCTACGAGGTGGGCTACCAGCGCGACGCCCTTGGCCGCATCACCGAGCGAGCGGAGACGATCCAGGGGCAGGCCTCGGTCACCAGCTATTCCTACGACCCGCGGGGCCGGCTGCAGCGGGTTGAGCGGGACGGCGCCCTGGTGGCGGAGTACGGCTACGACGCCAACGGCAACCGCACCAGCTTGCTCACCCCCAGTGGCTCGCTTGCCGCCACCCACGACGACCAAGACCGCCTCCTGACCTACGGCGACCGCGGCTACACCTACACCGCTGCAGGGGAGCTGGAGAGCGAAACCCAGAGCGGTCAGTCGGTGCTCTATGACTACGACTCCCTGGGCAATCTGCGCTCGGTGCAGGCCCCGGGGGCGCCGTTGGTCGAGTATTTGGTGGACGGCGAAAACCGGCGTATCGGGAAGAAGGTCAACGGCTCGCTGGTCCAGGGCTGGCTCTACACGGACCTCCTCAACCCCGTCGCCGAGCTGGACGGTGCGGGCAATGTGGTCTCGCGCTTCGTCTACGGGGACCGCGGCAACGTGCCGGCCTACCTGGAGAAAGGCGGAAGAACCTACCGGATCATCGCTGACCCGATAGGCAGCGTCCGCCTGGTGGTAGATGTCGAAACCGGCGCCGTAGCCCAGCGTCTCGACTACGACTCCTTCGGCCAGGTCCTCTTCGACACCAACCCCGGCTTCCAACCCTTCGGCTTCGCCAGCGGTCTCTACGACCCCCAAACCAGCTTGATCCGCTTCGGCGTCCGCGACTACGACCCCCGAACCGGCCGCTGGACCGCCAAGGACCCCCTCGGCTTCGCCGGCGGCGACACCAACTTCTATGCCTACGTAGCCAACGACCCCATCAACCGCGCTGATCCTAGTGGACAGATCCTGCCGGCGTTGGCTCTGGGCTACGCAGCCTTCGAGGTTGCGCTGACGCTGTATGATCTTTATGACGCTTGGGACACGGTCAGCGATCCGTGTGCGGACTTGTGGGACAAGGGGTTGTCGGTGGGTGGGTTGGGGTTGGGGGCGGTGCTGCCTGGGGGAGGGTATGGGGTGGGGGCGAAGGCTGGTAAACGAGTCATTGGAAAAGCGGATAATTGGGATGACTGGGCTGAGCTAAGCGGAATACTTAGGGATGCCGCAAGGGGCAAGGGGAATTTTGGCGTTGGCTACGCTACGCGAGAGCAGGCACGAGTGGTAGGTGAAGCTTGGGTGGGGGAAGGCTTCAGTATAGCCTCGGATGGTCGAACTCTCGTGAGCGCTGACGGCCTACGACAATTCCGGCCACCCACATTCAAACCCCGTCTTGGGAGATATCAAGCGAATCTACAAGCTAGGCCTCCAGGTTTCACGCATTGGCAGTCTAACGGTCACCTCAATATAGATGATTGATTCATGAGAGCTGAAGTTCGCGGTCTTCACAGCCCAGATGTTCACAATCTGGAAAGCTGGGAGCCGCCTGACGCGCAAAAGTTCGGCTTCTTGCTTCAGGTATTGGTCGGCCCAGTCGGTGGAGAAGGAGAAGAGTCTTTTGACTTCGTAGTCTGTACACCTGACTGGTTGCGAGATCAGAGGGGCGTAGAGCGGGTCGTTTCTGGGCGCCATCATCTCTTGGTCTTTGACTATAGTTTTTCTTCCTTGAGACGCTTTGTTGAGCACCTAGTGGGGCAGGCGAGAGGTGATTCTTGGGAAGAGCTAGCGTCTTTTCTGGGGCGCTATGGCTTGTGGGAGTTCGAGGACTATCGGGAATGATCTTGTCGGACCTAGATGGCACGCCATGGCTACCCGTGTACTAGAGCCTTTTCTCCACCAATGGGGGCAGCTTGCTTGGATTGCTTCTGCTGCTCCAGAGCGGCTTCGATCTGGGCAACGCGGATCGGTTGTTGGGGGAAGGAGAGTAAGAGTTGAGGATGGTCTAAGGGCGTCTGATTTGCAGGACGACGCCCTTTTCTTGGTGGAATCCTCCGATGGTTCAACTATGGAGGTGCCTGCTGAATGGTTGCTAACCAGGCCTTGATTTGGAGCAGTAACCATGCAGTCAGATTCCGGCCAGCTCCATTGGCAAAATTCAACGCTCCTTGAGGTTTGTGTCCTCCCGTGTCAGGAGCAATGTCCTGCACGGCCTGAAGGTCAATGTTGAGGGTTTGATCCTATGAACCTAAGTCGCCGAAAATTTCTAGAGTTCTTAGGCGTCAGTGCCTCTGCTCTGGCAGTGGGCCACTTTCCTGCTGTAGAAACAAGAGCTGATATTTATTTCAATCGGAGCCTTGGGTTTCGCTTCAGGAAGCCGCATGACTGGTTCTTCGTGTCCAGGCTCGAATTGGGCCAGATGCTTGTAGATCAGCAACTTGCCTGTCCTGACGAGGGACAGGCTCAAATGCTCAAGGACTCGGTGGGCTTGCCGATGGTCAGCGTGGCGAAGTCTCAACCGAGTCGGTCTGATGAGCCTATTTTCAACCTTTTCGTCGAAGAGCTCGATGGCACAGAGCCTTCTGATGTGGAGGCCCACGGTTGGGCTTATGCTGAGGTGTATCGTCCCTACTTGAAAGAGTTGAGTTTTTACGAGATCCCCCGGCTGATCGACTTCGGGAATGTCTCTGCTTGCGAGTGCGGGCTCCGCTATCTCTTCGAAGGTGCGGCCGGCGAGGTATTTCCACTAAGGGTACGCAGCATCCTTTTTCCGCGGGGTAGGTTCGGCTATACCCTGAACATGATGGATCGCGAAGGGGTTGGTTGGTCCGAGGCCGTCCGGAAGAAGTTTTCGTCGATTCTGACTTCTTTCGAGTTCGTAGAGTTAGAGGATACTCGCACCGCATAGGTAGGCACCTGTCGAGTTGGTGGCTTGTGCTGTTCAAGCGGCCGAAGTGGCTCAGCTGACCGCCCCGCGGCGTTTCTTACCCACCCCCACCCCCAGACTTGCAAAATCCTGCCGCCTATCCCGGGCGGAAACCTTCGCAAACCCCTGAATTCAGGGGCTCTGACCCTATGGCACAGGCCTTGCTCCTTCTATTGGGCGTCACGAGCCGGTGGGTGTGAGGGCGTTTGAGTCGGGTCCACGGTTCTAGAAAGCTCTCGCGACACCTGCTGGCCATGAACGATAGACGCAAGCCGTCAATTAAATTGAAAGGAGCAATATTATGGCTACTGCGACGATGAATGAGTCTTGGCTGAAGGGTAAATGGAACGAGTACAAGGGCAAGGTCCAGGAACAATGGGGCGAGCTCACCAACGATGATCTGGACAAGATCGAAGGCCGCCGGGACCAGCTGATCGGTGCGATTCAGCAGCGGTATGGCAAGGCTCGGGCCGAGGCGGAGAAAGAGCTCAATGCCTGGGAAGAGCGCCACAACCTGCGCTGAGGTTCCTGACGGGCCTGGTCGAAGTCCGAGTCGAGGTTCGAGTCGGCGGGTCTCTCACCTCCCAGATCGGAGTAGCTCCGAGAGGGGTCGAGAGACCGACCGGGCTGACGAGCTTCTCCGGGAAACGTGTGCGGCGTTCGATGCCTTCGACCTGCCCCCGGAGACACTCCTTCTCGACTGAGCCGCCTTCGCTGAAGACTGCTGAGGGTTGCTGCTGAAAAGGCTGCCCTTCCGGTCCTGCAGCCCGCGGCCGCCCTCTGATCCACTGACCTTTTTGGAGCCTTCGTCATGAGCTTGATCGTCCTACTCGGCCTTGCCGTTTTCTTCGTTTTGTTAGCCGCTTTGACCGGCATCAAACCGTCGGGGACCAAGCCTGTGGCATCCACCCGTTTGATGACCGCAGCGCGCATCGTCTTGGTGTTGCTGGCGGTGATCTTTGGAGTTTTGGCTCTCACCGCTTAGAGCTACTTCGGCCCCGTTCGATGGGGTCCGAACCTCTAGCCCCCACAGCTCGGGCCGGCGTTCTTTCCCTGAGGAGCGCCGGCCCGAGCTGTATTTGCTCCCTCCCGACGGAGTTCCGCGCTGTCCAAAGTGGGTTGGTAGACTGCCTCGACGCCCTCCGACGAAGGCGTTGGGCCCGACCTTCCGACGATCACCGCCATGGGCAAGAAACGCAGCAGGAGAAGCGACCTTTCCTTCCGATACCTCCCCGGCGAGAAGCCCGAGGACGAGGAGCGGGAGCTTTTTCTGCGCGAGATGGAGCGGTTGGGGACGGCACCGGACAAGGATCGGGTGCAGCGGAAGAAGGCGCCGCCCAAGCCGCGCAAAGTCAAGATTCCCCGCGGCCTCCAGCTCACCACCGACGACCGCCTCGACCTCCACGGTCTCACCGTCGAGCAGGCGCGCCACGCTCTGCAGCGGTTCATGGTGCAAGCCCGCCGCCACCAGATGTCTACCGTCGTCGTGGTCACCGGCAAGGGCCGCCGGTCGCCGGGAGGGGTGTCGGTGCTCAAGCGGGAGCTGGAACGCTGGCTGGCCTCTGAGGGGGCGGAATTCGTTCGCGCCTATGGGGAAGCGCCCCGGAGCCTTGGGGGAGCCGGGGCGTTCGTCTTGCATCTGCGATAAGTCAGCCGGTGGTGCGGTTGAGCCAATCCGCGAGTCTTGGAGTGAGGCGGCGGGTGAAGGCGAAGAAGCGCATCATGAAGGGGAGGACCACCTCGGCGCGGTTGGCCTCAATGGCGCGAAGGGTGGCTCGGGCCACCTTGTCTTCGGTCAAAGTGGGGACTAGCCAGCGGGCCAGGCGGGGGAGGTCTTGGGCCGGATCGAGGTCCGCCTTTTCGATGAACGGGGTCTGGACCAGGCCGGGGCAGATCCAGCTGACGCCGACGCCGCGATCGAAGACCTCCAGCCGCAGGGTGGCGAGATAGGTGTTGGCGGCGGCCTTGGAGGCGCAATACGCGGAGGAAAGGCGGTGGGGGATGAGGCCGGCGGAAGAGGTGATCCCCACGATGTGGGAGGGCGTCTGCTGAAGCAGGTGAGGGAGTGCATGGCGCACGACGTGGGTCATGCCCACGTAGTTGGTGTGGATGGTCACCTCCACGTGCTCCGCCGGCTGCTCTTCGACCAGCGCGTAGCGGCCCAGACCGGCGTTGGCCACCACCAGCTGCAGGCCACCGAAGGCCTCTGCGGCGCGATCCACCGCCGCCTTCACCGCCTCCTCGCCGCGTACGTCGGCGGGTAGCGGCAGGCCTTCTCCGCCGGCTTCTTTCAGCTCCGCGGCCAGCTCTTCGAGGGGCTCTTGGGAACGGGCCATGAGGCCCACGCGGCAACCGCGGCGGCCGAGCTCGAGGGCGAGGGTACGGCCGATGCCGGAGCTGGCGCCGGTGACCAGGGCGGTGGTTCCGGGGGTGATCTTCATGGCGTTGGCTCCTCGGCGTTCGGGGTTTCGGGGTGAGTGGCTCGGGTGGCTGGCGGCTTCAATTGAGGTAGCCCAGAGAGCGTAGCTTGGTGATGTGGTTCCACTCCAGGTAGGTGGCGCTGAGGATGTCCTGGCCGGAAAGGTAGCGTTCTCGTTCTCGCGCCCGCCGAGCTCGCTCCTCCTGGCCCAGGGCCAGCAGTGCCTGCACCGTTTCGGGCTCCTGCGCGGCGCGGTCGTCGGTCTCGCCGGGGTCGTCTTCGAGATGGTAGAGCTCCGGCGTCACCTCGTCTCCGTGGGGCACCACCAGCTTCCAAGGGCCTCGCCGCACGGACCATCGGGGATGGCCGTAGAGCAAGCGGTCCGAGAGGCGGGTGAGCCGGGGGAGCTGGCGGCCTTCTATCAGAGGCCGGAGATTGCGCCCTTGGTTGGCGGGAGCCTCGAGCCCCAGGGTGTCGAGAAGAGTGGGGAAGAAATCGACCAGCTCCACGGCGTCGTGGACCTCCGCCGGTTCGGTGCCCGGCAGCCGGAGTATGCCCGGCACCCGGCTCAGCTGTTGGAAGTGGTGGTGGCCGTGGTCGGCGTTGAGCCGGTATCCGTGGGCTCGCAGCTGGGGCTGGCGCTCCCAGAAGTCTTCGCCGTGATCGCTGGTTACCAGCAGCAGGGCGTCGGGATACTCCGCCTCCAACACCTCGAAAAGGCGCCCCAGCTGGCGGTCGGTGAAGGCGATTTCGGCCTTGTATAGGGCCTCCATCCAGGGACGATCCTCGAAGGCCGGCATGGGGCCCTGGGGACGGCGATCCCCGGCGCAGCCGAGGGAGCCCTGGTACCCGGGGCGCAGCCGCCGAGCTACCTCGTTGCACTCCGATTCGGGGGGCTCGTAGGGGTTGTGGGGACCAAAGAGGTGCAGGTAGAGGAAGAGGCGGCGGTCCCGATAGCGCTCCAGGGTCGCCAGCGCCCGATCCACCAGCTGATCGTCCTCCACCTCGGCGGAGAGATAGCTGTCGTAGCCCTGGTGCAGGCCGAAGGGCGGGTTGAGGTAGATGTTGTGGTAGATGCCCGCCGTGAAGAAGCCGGCGCCGGAAAGGACTTCCGCCAAGGTGTGCCCGGCGGCGGTGAGGCCAGTGGGGGCGAAGTTGCCCCGGCGCTGACCGGCGCCGTGGGTTTGAGGATGTAGGCCGGTGATCAGCGAGGCGACGCTGGGCAGAGTCCAGGGTGCGGGAGCGCTGAGGTCGTCGAAACGCACCGATCGCGACGCCAGCTGGTCGAGGTGCGGGGTCAGGCCGTCGGGGCTGCCATAGGAGCCCAGGAAGTCGGCCCGCAGGGTATCGATGACCACCACGATGACGTCCGGCTCGGCGCTCCGTTGTCCTGCCACCAACAAGGGGTTGCCCCAGGCGCCGGCGCCTTCCGGCAGCGGCTGGCCATGGCGGGTGGCGGTGGCTTCCAGCACCAGCCGGGATCCGGCGGGCGCCGAGACCTGTTGGCGCACCGGCATCCAGCCGCCGGCCTCTCGGCCCGGAACTCCGTCGACCGTCTGGTCGAGCCAGGGAATCTTCTCTCCATCGTGCTCGACGAAAGCGCGGAACTGCACTTTCACACCTTCTCGGTCGAAGCTTGGGACGATGCCCAGGTTCGACTCGAAGACCAGCGGCTTCGGCAAATTGGGAGGTAGCTCGAGAACGTAGCGCTCGATGGCCGGTAAGGATGGCAGCGATTCACCGCCGAGGGCGAGGTCGCGGTAGGCGGAAGCGGCGGGGGTGACGGTGACTTTGAGGATCTCCACCTCACCGCCGCGGGCGGAAAGTTCCAGCTGGTCGACCCGGCCGACCCAATAGGGCTCGCGTTGGAGGTTGACCTCGTAGGTGTGGACTTCGCCGTCGGCGACGGTGGGGAAGCTCAGGCGCCGGAACTTGGAAATGAAGCGCTCCTGCCCCAGTTTCCAGCCCAGCTCGAGCATGGTGGCCTCGCCACGGGCGCGGATCTCCAGGCGCGCGTAGCGGGCCGCCTCGATGGCGACCGGGAAGAGACGCGCTTCCCCGGCGACGGGACCGGAGACATCGAGCACCTGGCGGGCCAACTCGTGGGTCTCCACCAGCTCTCCCAAACGCAGCAGCCGCTGCGGCTCGTCACGGCCACAGCTCGTCGTTCCCAGGACGAACACCAGCGTCAGAGCGGCCAAAGCCCTGCCTACCCACATGGCGCGTGAGCATACCAGGCTTGGTAGTAAGAAAACGGGAGCAGACCTCGTTGGCCTGCTCCCGTCGTTGTTTCTCTCGGTGCTTTCAGACCGCTTAGTGGGTGCTCACCGGCGCTAGGGATCCGGACGGGCAGATCGAGATGTCATCCACGCCGGCTTCCACCAGGTCACCGCTGGCGGTGCCGTCGGAGGCCTGGATGCGGAAGCGCACGTCGGAACCGGCGGGCACCGTGGTGGTGACCTCGGTCCAGGCGGCGTTGGAGGTCGAGTCGCCGTTGGAGGCGAGGGTCGACCAGGTGGAGCCGCCGTTGGTGGAGATCTCCAGCAAGAAGAAGTCCCCGCTGGCGTCGCCGCCGGTGTCGCGCTGGCCGTGGAAGTACCACACCGACACGTCCGAAGCCTCGGTCACGGAAGTGGTGGAGGATTCGGCGATGCAGTTGCCACCGTCGACGTCGTCGGCGCCGGCGGAGGAATTGGTGGCGGTGAAGTAGGCGTTGCCGCCACCGGTGTGGTCACCGCCCACCTGGGTAGTGACTCCGCCGTTGACCACCTCGGTGGGAACCGCGGCCACGAAGGTGCCGGTGGAGCAGGTGCTGGAACCGCTGTTGGTCCAACCGCTGGTGCCGCCGGAGAAGTCGGTGACGATGCAGCCCGGGGGCGGGGTGTCCTCGTAGATCCGCACGTTGCGGAACTTCGAGGTGTTGGTGTAGGGGCTCGAATCTTTGTCGTTGGCGAGCACCAGATAGAAGCCGGAACCGGTGTAGTACTGCCCCACGGGGATGCTATAGGACTTCCAGGTCCCGTACTCGGCGGTGGTGTATTGGGGCGACCAGTCAATGTCGCTGGCCCAATTCTGGGTACCGAAGACGTTGAAGATGCGCAGATCGTCGGTGAGGGTGTCGTTCTCATCGAAGCCGATCCCGTGGATCTCGCCTTCTTCGGTCGACAAGAAGTCGAACTCGATCACCGTGTTGGCGGTGAGGGTGAAGGTCTCCGAGGTCCGGCGCCAGCGGTTGCCGGTCATGGAGAAGGTGAAGCCGCCGTCTTCCGTGGTGAAGGACCCGTTGGAGGTGTCCTGGTTGGAGTAGGCGACGGTGGTGGTGACATCGAAGTCGATGAAGTCACCCCCACCCACCGCGTTGATGGTCACGGAGATGGAGTCGGAGCCGGGGGCTCCGCCGCTGTCGGTGACCGAGGCGGTGATGGTGTGGTTGCCGACGGAGAGGCTGGAGGTGGAGAACGATCCACCGGAGCCGATGGCGCCGTCGAGGTCGGAAGACCAGCTGAGGGAGGCGGTGATGTTGCCGTCCTCGGCGTCGTTGGCGGTGCCGGCGAAGCTCACCGAGGTTCCTTCGTCGAAGCTGGAGCCGTTGGCCGGTGCGGTGATGCTGACTACCGGTGCGGCATTGCCGGGACCGCAAGCGGACTCGCCGGTGATCACCACGTCGTCGATGAACCACCCGGTGAAGCCATTGGCGGTGCCGTCGACGGTGTCGAAGCGGAAGCGCACCTGCAGCTGCTGGCCGGCGTAGGCCGCCAGCGAGAGATCACCGCTCCCCTGCCAGCTGCCGGCGGAAACATCGGTGGAATCGCGGGACCAGAGGGTGGTCCAGCTGGTGCCGTCGGTGGACACGGCCACCTCGGTGCGGTCGAAGGATCCCCCGGTGTAGGACTCCACCTGACGGAAGAAGTCGAAGCTCAGGGTCGAGGCCGAGGTGATGCCGGAGACCACCGGCGAGACGAGATCGCCGTTGGTGGCGCCGCCGGTGTCGTAGGAGCACCCCGAGTCCTGCCCGAAGTAGAAGGCACTCACCGGCGACGAATAGCCCGGCGAAGCGCAGCTGGAGTTGCTGGTCAGATGCCACAGGCCGCTGGCGCTCCAGGAGCCGGCGCCGCCTTCGAAGTCCTCGCTCAGCCCCCCTCCGGAGCCGTCGTCGACGGTCACTGTGGCCGAGTCTTGGGCGTTGCCGCAGGAGGTGGCGGCGGTGACGGTGTAAGTAGTGGTGGCCGCCGGTGAGACGGTGATCTGCGCCGAGCTCTGGCCGCCCGGCGACCAGCTGTAGCTGTGGCCGCTTTGGGCCGCGGTGCCGATCTGCACCGAATCACCCTGGCAAATCTGCTGATCCGGGCCGGCGTTGGCGATGGGAGCGGGAGAGCAAGGCGGAGTCAGCGCACCGGTGACCACCAGCGCGAAGGGCTGGGGGCCGCTGGGCACGTTGAAGGCCCGCACGGTGACGGTGTAGGTACCGGTCTGGGGATTGGGGAGGAGCGCCTGCTCCACCGAGTTGAGCCGGTCGGCACTGCCACCGGTGGTGGACGCGCCGCCGCTGAAGACGTTGCCCAAATAGGTGCCGGAAGGTCCGCTGACCTCCAGATCCAGATCGTTGACGATCACCGGATCCGCCAGCGGTACCGCCGGGAAGTCGGTCCAGACCAGGGTGACCTTGAGGGGCTCCAGGGAGCTGCCCACGGCGACATTGAAGGTGCGCTCGACGCCGGAGCTACCGCTCGCGAAGCCGGTGGTGTCGTCCTCGACGAAGAGCTCCCGGCTCTCGCCGCCGAAGAAGAGGGCGTCATCCAGTAGCACCCGGCCCCAGCCCTGACAGCCGCCGGGGATGGCGGCGGTGCCGCTCATTTCGGTGGCGGAATTCATCACCGTGGCCTTGACCAGCGCCGCGGAGGGGGTGAGGGCATCCCCGGGGACCGCGTTGCCGCTGGGATACCAGCCGTCGGTGAAGTATTGGCGGACCAGCGCCGCCGCGCCGGCGACTCCCGGCGCCGCCATGCTGGTGCCGCTGGAGCTCTTGGTGTTGCAGTTGTTGCTGCCGGTGTTGTTATCCGAGTTGGCGGAGATGATCCCCGAGCCGGGCATGGTGACGTCGGGCTTGATGCGGCCGTCGGCGGTGGGGCCGCAGCTGCTGAAGGAGGCCATGCTCTCGGCGCTGGTGCCGCGCAGGGTGGCGCCGACGGAGATGACGTTCTTGCCCGTGGACGGGCTGCCGATGGAGCCGGTGCCGGGACCGTCGTTGCCGGCGGCGAAGACCAGCAGGAAATCTTTGTGATTCCACATGAATTCGTCGGCGTCCTGGCTGCCGGCGGTGTAGCGGCCCTTGACCGGGTTGTTCTCCTCGTCACCCCAGGAGTTGGTGTGGATGCGGGCGCCCTGATCGTAGGCCTGTTGGAAGATGGGATTGAGGTCCACCACCGGGCAGCCGATGCCCGGACAGTCGGCGCAATTGTCGGTCTGGAAGCCACAGTCCTGCACCACCAGCTTGGCCCCCGGGGCCATGCCGTCGCCGGCGTCGTGGATCAGCGGGTTGGCCAGGTTGTCGCCGGCGACGGTGCCGGCGACATGGGTGCCGTGGTCCTGGGTATCCCATTCGGAGCTCGAGATGCCGCCGCTGCACTCGCTGCTCCACAGGAAGTCGACGGCGATGACCTTGCGCTGGTTCAAGTCCACCACCGTACCGCCGTCGCATTCGTTGCGCGGCGGCAGGCCGAGGGCGGGATCGCGGAAATAGCACATGTCGGGGTCGATGCCGGTGTCCAGCACCGCCACGATCTGGCCTTCACCGTAGATGCCTTGATCGAAGACCGGCGTCGTGCCGGCGCCGCCGGTGCCGCTCTGGCCCACCCAAACGGTGGTGTCGTTGAGCAACACTCGCCGGGGCTCGATGTCGATCCAGAAGATCTCCGGTGCCAGGGCCAAAGGCTCGCGGAAGCGTTCCACCTCGGCGCTGGTGAGCAGCAGCCGCAGCCGCGGGAAGCGGCCCCGCTCGGCGCTGCCCACAACGTTCTGAATTCCCAGCTCCTCGAGGTGTTTGCGCAGCCGGTCGAGGTCGGCGTCGGGGAAGACCTGGAGCAGGACGATGTGCTGGTCCCGGGCGCCGGGCTGGAGCGCTTTCTCGCCGATGCCGAGGGTCGCCGGGCTGAGCTTGTAGGCCGGGTGATAGGGCAGGGCCCAGCGGGCGCCGGTGGCGCGCAGCAGATCCGCCGCTTCGCCTTCCGGCCGGCGGCGCACCAGGAAGGTGTCGTGGGGAAGGTAGGTGTAGACGCGATCGGTGCCGGTGCGTAGGCGCTCCAGCTGCTTCTCGTCTACCGGTCCGGGAAATTTGACCAACAGGATGGCGTCCTCAGTGGCCGAAAGACTTTCCGGCACCGGCGCCGGGTTGGCGGCGTCGATGACGCCGGAGGTGAGGGAGATGGTCCGGCTCCGGCCGGGATCCTCTCCGGGGGCGAGACCTTGGGCGAGGGCCGAGGTCAGGAAGAGCAGTCCGCAGGCGACCGCCAGGAGGGCAGAACGAAGAATCATCACGAGTTTCTCTCCGAGGTGCGAGCCGTCAGGGGCCCGAGATCAAGGAATCGGAGACCGAGGTGGTCTCCCAAAGATTGCACAGCAAATGGACAAGCAAGGAAGCAGCGAAATACCGGCAAAAAGAAAAGGGGGACAGACCGGCAAGGGCCTGCCCCCCTTCTTGCTATCTCAGAGGATCTAGCGTCGTTCTAGATCTCTTAGCGGGAGATTCCCGGCGCCAGAGATCCGGACGGGCAGATCGAGATGTCGTCCACGCCGGCTTCCACCAGGTCGCCGCCGGCAGTGCCGTCGGAGGCCTGGACCCGGAAGCGCACGTCGGAGCCAGCGGGCACCGTAGTGGTGGCCTCGGTCCAGACGGCGTTGGAGGTCACGTCGCCGGCAGAGGCGAGGGTGGACCAGGTGGAACCGCCGTCGGTGGAGATCTCCAGCAGGAAGAAGTCCCCGCTGGGATCGTCCCCAGCGTCGCGCTGGCCGTGGAAGTACCAGATCGACACGTCGGAAGCCTCGGCCACGGAAGTGGTGGAGGACTCGGCGATGCAGTTGCCGCCGTCGACGTCGTTGACGCCGGCGGAGGTGTTGGTGGCGGTGAAGTAGGCGTTGCCGCCGCCGGTGTGGTCACCGCCCACCTGGGTGGTGACTCCGCCGTTGACCACCTCGGTGGGAGCCGCGGCCACGAAGCTTCCGGTGGAGCAGGTGCTGGAACCGCTGTTGGTCCAACCGCTGGCACCGCTGGAGAAGTCGGTAGTGATGCAGCCCGGAGGCGGGGTGTCCTCGTAGATCCGCACGTTGCGGAACTTGGAGGTATTGGTGTAGGTCGTGGTGTCCTTGTCGTTCACCAGCACCAGGTAGAAGCCACTACCGGTGTAGTACTGGCCGACGGGGATGCTGTAGGACTTCCAGGTGCCGTATTCGGCGGTGGTGTACTGGGGCGACCAATCGATGTCGCTGGCCCAGTTCTGGGTGCCGAAGACGTTGAAGATGCGCAGATCGTTGGTCAGGGTGTCGTCTTCGTCGAAGCCGATACCGTGGATCTCGCCTTCCTCCGTGGACAGGAAGTCGAACTCGATCACCGTATTGGAGGTGATGGTGAAGGTCTCCGAAGTCCGGCGCCAACGGTTGCCGGTCATGGAGAAGGTGAAGCCGCCGTCTTCCGTGGTGAAGGACCCGTTGGAGGTGTCCTGGTTGGAGTAGGCGACGGTGGTGGTGACATCGAAGTCGATGAAGTCACCCCCGCCCACCGCGTTGATGGTCACGGAGATGGAGTCGGAGCCGGGGGCTCCGCCGCTGTCGGTGACCGAGGCGGTGATGGTGTGGTTGCCGACGGAGAGGCTGGAGGTGGAGAACGATCCACCGGAGCCGATGCTGCCGTCGAGGTCGGAAGACCAGCTGAGGGAGGCGGTGATGGTGCCGTCCTCTGTGTCGTTGGCGGTACCGCTGAAGCTCACCGAGGTTCCTTCGTCGAAGTTGGAACCATCCGCCGGCGCGGTGATGTTCACCACCGGCGCGTCGTTGGTGGGCGCGTTGACGTTCACGGAGATGGAGTCGGAGCCGGGGGCTCCGTCGCTGTCGGTGACCGAAGCGGTGATGGTATGGCTACCGACGGAGAGGCCGGAGGTGGAGAACGATCCACCGGAGCCGATGGCGCCGTCGATGCTGGAAGACCAGCTCAGCGAGGCGGTGATGTTGCCATCCTCGGCGTCGTTGGCGGAGCCGGCGAAGCTCACCGAATCACCCTGGGTGGAGGACGAGCCGTCCGCCGGGGCGGTGATGCTCACGGTCGGCGGGGTGTTGCCGGGGCCGCAAGCGGACTCGCCGGTGACCACCACGTCGTCGATGAACCAACCGGTGAAGGTGTTGGACACGCCGTCCACCGAATTGAAGCGGAAGCGCACCTGGATCGCCTGACCGGCGAAGGCCGACAGGGAGAGGTTGCCGCTGCTCTGCCACGAGGCGGTGGAGGCGTCGGCGGAATCGCGGGACCACAGGGTGGTCCAGCTGCTGCCGCCGTTTCCGGAGACCGCTACCTCGGCCTGGTCATAGGACCCGCCGGTGAAGGACTCCACGACGCGGTAGTAGTCGAAGCTCAGAGTCGAGGTGGAGGTGATTCCGGAGATGGTCGGCGAGATCAGGTCGCCGGTGCTGGTGCCTCCGGTGTCGTAGTCACAGCTCGCATCCTGGCCGTAGTAGAAGGCGTTCACCGCCGAGGAATAGCCCGGCGAAGCACAGCTGGAGTTGCTGGTCAGGTGCCACAGGCCGCTGGCGCTCCAGGAGCCCGCTCCACCCTCGAAGTCGTCGCTCAGACCCCCGCCGGAGCCGTCGTCGACGGTCACGGTGGCGGAGTCGTTGGCGCTACCACAGGAGGTGGTGGCGGTGACGGTGTAGGAGGTGGTAGCCGCCGGCGAGACGGTGATCTGCGCCGACGTCTGGCCGCCCGGCGACCAGCTGTAGGAGTTGCCGGTCTGGGCCGGGGTACCGATCTGTACCGAGTCACCCTGGCAGATCAGCTGATCAGGGCCGGCATCGGCGATGGGCTGCGGCGAGCACTGGCACTCCGGCGGCACGCTGAAGCCGTTGGTGGCGGACAGGCTGCCGGAGCCGCCGGTGCTGGCATCGGTGCCTAGGCCGAAGGCCGCGAAGGCTTCCCACAGACGGCACACGTCGGCGCCGCCGTAGTTGTCCACCGCTGCCTGGATGATGCCGTCCCGGTTGTCCAGGAAGGTCGGCGAGCAGGCGGTGTTCTTCAGGCCCTCGTTGACGTAGAGCATCATGCGCTGGTTGCCGGCACCGCCGGCGGCGTTGTAGATGTCCGAGTCGTAACCGTGGACGTCCACCAGTGCCCAATAGGCTTCCCAGATTCCCTGGGCCCACACCGCGCCGACGCCGTGAGGCACGGACACGCCGGTGCTGATGGTGGAATAAGTCCAGGTGTTGACGCCCGAGTCGGTGCTGTAGCGCTGGGTGCGGATGCCCGGGCCGGAAGTAGCCTGGTCCAGAGCGTAGGTGCCGATGCCGCGGGGGTCGGTGCCGGCGTCGCCGGTCTCGGCGGTGTAGGCCAGGGACCACCAGTCGCTCCAACCCTCACCGGCCTGCTGCGTGTTGTTCAAGCAGCTGGAGGTGGAGGGGCCGCCGACCTGGCGGATGGAGATGCCGTGGCCGTACTCGTGGATGATGATGCCGTTGTCCAGATCGCCGTCCTTGTCGGGGTTGGGGGCGGTCCACACGTACATCTGCATCCGCGGGTTGGAGCCGTCCGGCGGGGTCGCCATGTTGGCGTTGTTGGAGCCGGAGCCGTCCTGAGCCTCGGCGTTCACCGAGTCGCTGCCGGAGCCGCCGTTGCCGTAGTTGTTTTCCTGGAAGTTGCCGGCCTGCTCGTCGAAGCCGTACTGGTACTGCACATCGTGGATGATGTTGTTCCAATAGAAGAGATTGGCCACCGCCGCCGGAATGTACTGGTTCGGCGCCTGGGTCAGATTGAGGCTGAAGTCGCAGACGATGGAGCCGCCGCAGTCGGGCTCGCTGGACGGCGGCGAGTTGTTGTTGTCGCGGTCGTCGTAGGCGTGGACGTTGTTGCCCCGGTGAATGGTGAATTCAGCGCCGGCGGAGCCGTTGGTGTCATGCCAGCCGAAGGGCGAGGCGGTGCTGTCCGCGGGGCTCACCACCAGGGTGCGGCCATCGGAGGGCGGCAGCGGGGTCACGTGGTTGGGGCTCTCCGCCGGGATGGCGTAGACGCGATAGGAGTCGTCGCTGGTCCAGTCGAAGCGGGTCCAGACTTTGCCGTTCATGGCGTCGACGTTGAAGTCAAAAGAGTGCTGGCTGTCGAGGGTCCAGATCTGGAAATTCCACACCAGCCGGGCGTTGCCGCGGTGCACCGGCAGCCACATGAGCTGGGCGGTGATGGGGCGCTGGGAGACACCCTCGTGAGGGATCAGAGTCGTCTGGGTGGTGCCGGTGGGCAGTCCGCTACGGCCCTCGACCTTGGTGTCCAGGCCCAGATGGCGCAGGGCGGAGTTCACCGCGGCCACGGCAGTGAGTCGCGGCGCGGTGGAGTTCACCGACTTGGACAGCTCCGGCAGGAACGCATTGTTGACGCTGATCAGCCGGCCGTTGCGATTGACGTTGAGGTGCAGCTGGCCGTTGTAGACCGGAATGCCGGCGTGGCGCTGTACGAGATAAAGATGGGTGGCTCCGGAAACCTTGGAAAAGACAGAATCCCGGACTTCGTAGCCCTCGAGGTCCGCCGGGGTGAGGCCGAAGAGGGCCAGGTTGTCCTGGACGAAGCTCAGGCCGACGGTGAGGGGGGCCGCTTCCCGGTCATCGGCGGTGAGGTAGCCGGTGCGGTTGGAGATCGTGCGGGCCGCACCGGTGGTGGGCTCCAGGCGAACCTCCAGATTGGGAATCTGGGCCTGCAATTGGTTGAGCGCGGCATCCTGGGAGGCCGCCGGGGTCAACTTCACGCCGCGTACGGCTTCCTGCCGGGCGTCGAAGTTGCGCTGCATGGCGTCGGCCGTGGCCGGCACCAGGAGAGCGATGGCTAGCAAGAACACTAGCCAGGTAATAGAACGATTTTTCAACACACTACTCCTCGAATTGAGAACGGTGAACGGACATCCCTTCCCGAGACTCCGGGACGGAGCACGAGGGGACCTAGAACAGCCGCGATTCCCCGGATGCACGCAAATCGGGGGCACGGGCAACAGAAGCGCTGCCGGCACGCGAGGTCTTAGACCGCACGCAGGAAAGCGCTTGCGAAAGAGGGCCCTGTGGGAAATAAGCTAAGCGGTGAACGGTCCCGAGCGGGGATCATTTCAACGATAACTGGAATTTAAGCTGAAGGAGTATAGCGAGGCAGCCAGGGGAAGTCCAGCGGGTGGGGGGGTGGTGTGAGGAGAGGTCGCCGCGGAGAGAGGGCCTCTCCGCGGCGCAGGACTGGGAAGCAGTGCTCCGGATAGAGGGGATCGGTGGGGCTTAGAGACCGGCTGCCGCTGCCTTGAGGGCTTCTACCAACTCCTCGAGCTCATGGTCCGCTTCTTCGCCGTAACTCTCGAGGGTTTCGATCTCGCGCAGAGCGGCCTGGATATAGGCCTCGCCGAGGTACTCCCGAGCCTCGGGAAACTTCGGCCGCAGCTTCAGGGCGCGGTGGTAGTTTTCGATGGCCTGATCGATCTTGCCGTTCTTGCGTTGGGTGTAGGCGAGCATATTGAGGATGTCCGGATTCTCCTGTTCCATCTCGTAGGCCTTCTCGAAGATTCCCAGGGCCTTTTCGAACTCACCGGCGTCGGAAGCCTGCTTGCCCTTCTCGTAGAGAGCCATGGCGTCTTCGCCAGCGTCCTTGGGCTTCTTGGTCCCGGCGGCCAGGACCGGAGTGCCGGCGAGCAAAGCGAGGGCGACGATGGCGGCGAGCACCGGGGCGAAGTTCGGGGATATGGAACGCTGCAACATGGGGGGCTTGGAAAGGACAGTTTTCAACATGAGAGACCTCCTCGGGCTTCGTGGCGGCCTGGACCGACCGCAGCACCGGCTCATTCTATGCCCGCCCCCGCACTGACGGCCCGTCTCTTGATAGTGAGAAATCCTGATCGAGGCTGCTCGCTTGACATTTGAGCGCGCAAGGGCTAGTTTTTGAGTAGCCAAAATCTGCTGGCGCCATATTCTCGACTCAAAGTCCACGACGAAGCCAGCAGGTTGGCAAGTAACAGGTAGTAAGAAAGATTCGGGTCGCGCCCCACGATTTCAGAAGACCGCTTCAGAAGACCGCTTCAGAAGACCGCGGTCCCAAGGAATGCCGCCGGCGGACCGGCCCTCGAGGTTTCGCTTGGAGTCAGCTCAATGTTCTCAACCATCGGCCCCAATTTTCCGACCCACTCCAGCCTTCCCATTCCAGCCGATCTGCGGGGGGATTCTCCAATTCCTCGCAGATTCTTCCTGAGCCTCACCTCGGCCTTCCTTCTCCGGGGGTTGCTCCTCGGAGGGTTGTCCCTGTGGGGGTTGGCTGTCTGGGGTTTGGCGGCCTTGTTCTGGGCGCCGCCGGCGAAGGCTCATATCGTTCCACCGGAAGACCTCCATCCGGTGGTGGAGAGCTATCGCCGGAGCGCTTTCCTGTTGTCTCTGCAGCCGGTTCCCTGGCAGCAGGTGGCGTCGGAGATGGAAGCGATGGGAGAGGGACTGGCGGAGATTGACGGGGACACCGCCGAGACTTTCCGGCAGCAGGCCGAGCAGGTCTTGCCGGCAATGCTGGCAGCTTCCGGCGGCGGCGACGAGGCCGTCGAGGTGCCCTCCCCGCAGCAGCAGCGGCAAGCGGCCCGAAGCCTCTTCAGGGCTTCCACCGGCGCTGTCGCCGATGCGCTCACCGCAGCATTGGAGGCCGCCGGGGCGCAGCTGGGGCAGCCCGCCGCGTCGGCCCATTTCGAAACCGCCCGGCGGCTGTGGGCGGCCTTCGAGCACGAGATCCGTTCCGCCGACGAGCCGGCCTATCGCGAGCTCGGCGCTTGCTGGCTGGAGATGTCCAGCGCCCTGGGAAGCTCCGGCGTCCTCGGGGCCGGGGTGCTGGCGCCGCAGCCGGAGATCTTCCGCGCCGAGGCCGCCGAGCTGACGGGATATCTGGATCGCAGTTTTGGCGACCGCTTCGCGCCGCAAGCGCGCGGGATGCTCATGCCCTTGCCGGCCCACAGCCCAACCTTCGACGCCGCCGCGCGGGTGCCCCCGCGGCTGCCGCCGGGTAGCCAGATCAACAAGCAGCTGCCGCGGCCGCGGCAGATCCTCAACATGGCGGAGCGCGGCGTGGACGAGCGGGAAACGCCCCTCATCGCCCTCGGTGACATGGCTTTCGACAGCCCCTTCGTCTTCGGCGAGCCGGCCCGTTCCATGGGCATCAGCTGCAACACCTGCCACAACAAGAGCATCACCAACCCGGATCTCTTCATCCCTGGCCTCTCCGAGCGCCCCGGCGGGCTGGACGTGAGCAATAGCTTCTTCGCTCCCCACGCCAACAACGGCCATTTCGATCACCTCGATACGCCGGATTTGCGGGGCCTGCGCTTTACCGCTCCCTACGGCCGCAACGGTCGCTTCGAGTCGTTGCGGGACTTCACCCGCAACGTCATCGTCAACGAATTCAACGGCCCGGAGCCGGATCCCACCCTGCTCGACGGCCTGGTGGCCTACATGCTCGAATTCGACTTCCTGCCCAACCCCATGCTGCGCCCCGACGGCTCGTTGGCGGAGACGGCGCCGGCGGCGGCGCGGCGGGGCGAGGAGCTCTTCCACCGCTCCTTCCCGCAGATGGGCAATCGCTCCTGCGCCACCTGCCACGTGCCGTCGGATCATTTCCTCGATCGCCGGCGCCATGACCTCGGCAGCGTCACCGGCACCGGCCCCGACTCCCGGGACCGCGCTCTGGACACCCCGACGCTGCTGGGCATCGTCTATTCGCCGCCCTACTTCCACGATGGCCGTCTGCCGACCTTGGAGGCGGTGGTAGGTTGGTTTGACGAGCACTACGAGCTGAACCTGGAACCCCGGCAGCGGGCGGACCTCACCGCCTACTTGGAGACCGTCGGCGGCGGCACCGACGCCTACGAAAACACGGTGTACACCCTGGAGGCAGAGCTCGAAGAGTTCTCCTTCTTCCTCTCGACGCTGGATTTCCTCCGCGCCCGCGGCAAGGCGGAGCTGGTGGCCACCACGCTGGAGACCGTTGCCTTTGAGCTCAACGCTCATAAATGGGACGTTCAGGACGACTCTCAGCTGCCGGTTCTCGACCGCATGGTGGAGCTGGTGGACGAAGCCGCCGAGGCTCACCGCAAGGGGGATGGGGAGGCTTTGGATGCCCGGCTGGCGGAGTACCATCGGTTGTATGAAGAGCATCGGGAGGTGCTGCGATGAGCCTGTATCGGAAAGCGTGCGCCGGGAGTCGGCTCGGCCTGTTCACCCTGACGATCCTCAGCCTACTGCTGGGGGCGTTCCTCTTCGCCCCGCCGGCGTCGGCGGAGGAGCCGCTGCGGGTGGTTTTCATCGCCTACCAGAATCCGGATCAGCTGCTCGAGGACGTGGGGCCGGTGACGGAATACCTGGAGAGTCAGTTGGGGACGAGCGTCAAGGCCTTTACCGCCACCGACTATGCCGGAGTGGTGGAGGCGCTACGCAACCAGCGCGCCGATGTGGGATTCATGGGCCCCCTGCAATACGTCCTCGCCCACCAGCAGGCGGGGGCGGTGCCGCTACTGGGTGAGGTCTACAGCGGTGGTGCCAGCTACCACTCGCGGATCTTCGTGCGCAAGGACAGCGGCATCCGCACCGAGGCGGATCTGAAGGGCCGCACCGTGGCCTTCACCGATCCCATTTCCTCTTCCGGCTATCTGTATCCATTGGAGATCTTCCGCGATGCCGGGCTGATTCGCCAGCGGGACGATGCCGAGAGCTTCTTCGGCCGCATCTACTTCGCCGGCGGTGACGAACAGGCCTTGCGGGCTGTGCTCAACGGTTTCGTCGACGCTGCCGGCATCGGCCAATATTCCTTCTCACTGTTGCGGCCGGAGGAGCGGGACCAGGTGCGCTGGATCGCCGAGTCCAAGCCCATCCCCAGCCATTGCGTGGTAGTGCGCAAGGGCCTGCCGGCGGCGAGGGTGGAGCGCTTGAAGCAGGCGCTGCTGGCTCTCGAAGGCGGTCCTCAAAAGCATCTGCTGCGCAGTCTTTACAACGTCGATGGTTATGTCGAGGTGGATCACCAGACCTACGCCGAGGTCGAAAAGTTGGCTCGGGACCACGGTTTTCTGCCCGCGGGAGGGCGCTGAGGCGACCATGGACCCTCGCTCCTCAGTTTCCGCTGGCTTTTCCAAGGCATCGGTGCTGCGGCTGGAGAATGTCCACCTGCTCTACGGCCGCACCCTGGCGCTGGACATTCCCCACCTCGAGGTGGCGCCGGGAGAACGGGTCTTCGTGCTCGGTCACAGTGGTTCCGGCAAGAGCTCTCTGAGCCGCTTGATCAAGGGGCGGCTGCGGCCCTCCACCGGGCGGGTGGAGGTGTTGGGAGAGGATCCCGCCGCCGGTCCCGGCCGCCGGCGGAGGGAGATCCAGCGGCGGGTGGCGATGATCGATCAGGAGTTCTTCCTGGTGCCGCGCATGAGCGTGGTAGCCAACGTGCTCACCGGTGCCCTCGGCAGGGTGCCGCGGCTGCCGAGCCTCTTCGGCTGGTACCCCGCCGAAGCTTGGCGCCAGGCGGAATCGATCCTGCGGGAGGTGGGGCTTCAGGAGCTGGCGGAGCGGCGGGTGGAGACCCTCTCCGGTGGCCAGCGCCAGCGGGCTGCCATCGCCCGGGCGCTGATGCAGGAGGCGGACGTGGTGGTGGCGGACGAGCCCATCTCCAGCCTCGACCCGGAGCTGGCGGAGGACGTGCTGGAGCTGCTGGTGCAATGCACCGCCCGCCGCGGCGTCACCCTCATGGTGACCCTGCACCAGCCGGAGCTGGCGCGCCGTTTCGCCAGCCGCTTCCTCGGTCTCGCCGACGGCCGGGTGGTCTACGACGGACCGCCGGAGGGTTTCCGGCAGGAGCATGCGGAAGAGATTTACCGCTCGGTGGATCGGGGGGACGACTCGGAATCAGGAGGGGATCGAGATGACGGCGACGGTGCTGCAGCGGCGATGGCGACTGCGCTTCCTGGCCCGGGTCTGCGGCTGGTCGGCGATTAGTCTGCTGGTCCTCTGGGCCTTCCACTGGTCCGAGGCGGACCTGGCGGTGCTGGCGCAGTCGGGACCGCGCTTCGCGGAATTCTTCACCCGCCTGGTGCCGCCGGATTGGAGCGTCGCCACCCTGGTGCTGCGCTCGACCATCGAGACCTTGATGATCGCCATCGCCGGCACCGCGGTGGCGGCGGTGGTGGCCTTGCCCCTGGGATTCTTGGCGGCGGCCAACGTGGCGCCGGCGTGGCTGTCCCACGGGGTCAAGCTTTTCTTGGGCCTGGTGCGCTCCATTCCCCTCATCGTGGTGGCCATCCTCTTCGTCACCGCCGTCGGCCTGGGCCCCTTCCCCGGCGCCCTGGCCATCGCCTTTCACTCCTTGGGCATGCTCGGCAAGTTCTACGCCGAAGAATTCGAGACCGCCGAGGCGGGGATCGTGGAGGCGGTGGGTGGTACCGGCGCGGGCTGGCTGCAGACCGTGCGCTACGGGCTACTGCCCCAGTCCATTCCCCAGGTGGTGGCCTTCACCGTCTACCGGTTGGAGATGAACTTCCGCGACGCAGCGGTGCTCGGGCTGGTGGGAGCCGGGGGCATCGGGTACTACATTCAGCTCTACGTCCGCGGCTTCCAATACTCCAAGGTTGCGGTGTTGCTGCTGGTGGTGGTGGCGGTGGTGACCGCCCTCGACCAGCTCACCTATTGGGTCCGGCGCTGGGTTCGCTGAGCTTCGGGGCACGATTCCGGGTTTGCGGTATCCTCTTTGTCCGCGGTGGCACGGGGCTACCGCCGAGATCCGCGAGGGGATAGCATGAGCTGAGCGCATCGGAGCCAGGACGAGGCCCCAGCTCCGATGTGGAGCCGCCAACGCGGCCGCGGGCCGCAACCAAAGTAATGCTCCGATGGCGCCAGTCCCGCGCCCGCGTAGCCGTAA
>JAXHTF010000102.1 GCA_034211275.1 Acidobacteriota bacterium | reverse complement strand
GGCGGGAGGTCCTGGACTGGGGCGGCTTCAAGGATTTCGCCCACGACTCCAAGGCCACCATCAGCTCGGACCGCTGGGCGGTGAGCGGCGTCGCCGGGCGCTTCTCCGACCCTCTCTACAGCCCCGGCAGCGACCTCATCGCCATCTACAACACCCTCATCGTCCACGCCATCCGCTCCCCGGAAGAGGAGCTGGAGGCTCGCTGCGCCATGGCCGAGCGCCAAATGCAGGCGGTCTTCGGTGCGTACATTCCGAGCTATGCGGAGAGCTACCAGACGCTGGGGGACCCGGAGTGCTTCAGCCTCAAATACACCTGGGAGCTGGCAGTGTACTTCGCCTACTACGTCTTCCCCTTCTTGAACGATTTGCTGACGGACCGCCGTTTCGCCCTCGCCCACCTGCGGCTCTTCTCCGAGCTCGGCCCCATCAATCACGGGATCCAAAAGGTGCTGGCGGGGTATCACCAATGGAAGCGGGAGAACCCCGGTCTCGGTGATCCGCCGCCGGAGCCGGTCTTCTTCGACTTCACCAGCCTCCGGCCTCTGGCGGAGACCGCCACCACCTTCTATGAGGTGGGGGTCAGCGTCGAGCGTGCCCGCACCGTCCTCACCCAGCAGCTGGAGCATCTGAAGGAGCTCGCCCGCTTTGTGGCCGCCCACGTCGCCTCGGTGGTGCTGGATCGCCCGGAGGCGGTCTACGATCGGGGATTCGTGGAGGCCCTGCCCCTCGCCCGGCTGCGCTTCGAGCCGGAGGCGTGGGAAGAGCTGTGGCGGCAGCACGGCGGAGAGGCCGCCGGCTCGAAGGGCGAGACCTACCCTTGGGCGCTGGATCCATCGGTGGTGCAGGTCTTCCACGACCACCGTAGCGAGAGCGCCGAGCCACCCCCGGCCCCCAGCGAGCCCGAACGCCAAGAGCTGGTGGGAGCGGGAGGAGTGGGCTGATGAGCGCACGGTCCGAGACCACGACGGCCGCCGATCCGGCAGCCCGCGACCACGCTCCCCTGCTCGAGCGCGCCTTCGACCGGCTGCCGGAGGAGAGCGCCTACCGCATCCGCAAGATCGAGGGCACCATCCCTCCGTGGGTGCGCGGCAGCTATTACCTCAACGGCCCGGCGCGCTTCCACCGCGGCGATCTGCGCTACCGCCACTGGCTGGACGGCGACGGCATGGTCTGCGCGCTGCATTTCGAGGACGCTCCCGACGAGGGAACACCTAGCGGAGAAACACACGTCGAGTTCGTCAGCCGCTGGGTGGCCAGTGCCAAGCGCCAGGCGGAGGAAGAGGCCGGCCGGGCCCTCTACCGCGCCTTCGGCACCGCCTTTCCGGGGGATCAGCTCAAGCACGGCATCGGCCTCGAATCGCCGGTGAATGTCAGCGTCTATCCCTTCGCCGGCAAGCTCCTGGCCTTCGGTGAGCAGGGTCTGCCCTACGAGCTCCATCCCCGCACGCTGGAGACCGTCGGGGTCCACACCTTCGGGCGCCGCCTCAATCCCATCAGCCCCTTCGCAGCCCATCCTCACTTCGACCCCGAGACAGGCGAAATGGTCAACTTCGGCGTCTCCTTCTCCGCCCGCCAGCCCTGCGTCCACTTCTACCGTTTCAACGCCGCCGGCGAGCTCCAGCTGCGCCGGCGACTGCCCTTGGACGCCCCGGCGTCGGTCCACGACTTCGGCCTCAGCCCGCGCTACGGCATCTTCTATCTCGGCCCCTACGTCCTCGACATGGAACGCATGGCGCAGCCCGAAACCACCCTCATGGAGGCCCTGACCTGGAAGCCGGAGCAGGGGACCCGTCTGCTCATTGTCGACCGCCAGGACGGCGAGCCGGTGGCCAAGATCCCCCTCGGCGCCGGCTACTGTCTACATCTGGTGGATTGCTTCGAGGAGGACGACCTGCTGCACGTGGACATCCTGGAGCTCGACCAACCCATCTACGATCAATACTGGCTCCCGGATCTCTTCACCGAGGTCCGCTCGGTGCAGCCGGTGCGCTACACCGTCGACCCCGCCGCCGGCAAGCTGGTGCAGCGCCGGGGCCTCGCCGAGCACCGCCTGTGCGACTTCCCTGTGGTCGATCCCCGGCGCTTCGGCCAAGGGGATCCGTGGTTCTGGTGCTTGGGCATCTCCGCCAGCGCCGAGCCCGGGCGCAAATTCTTCGACCAGGTGCTGCGCGCCGACTGGCGGGAGAACGGCTACGTGGATTGCTATCAGGCCCCCGAAGGCCGCTTTCTCGGCGGCGAGCCGGTTTTTCTACCGGACGGGCCGGAGACTACAGAGCCCCGACGGGGCGCGGTGATCTGCCAGGAGCTCGACCCCCAGACCCGCACCGGCGCCTTCCTGCTCTTCGACGCCTTCGACCTCGCCGCCGGCCCCATGGCCCGCCTGGAGCTGGAGCAGCCCGTCCACCTGGGCTTCCACACCGCCTACCAGCCGGCCTGGGAGCGGGACGGCTAGGCCCCGATCCCGGGCGGAGTCATCTCGAGCTCACCCATCGGTGAGCGGCGAGGCAGACGCTCCTTCAGACTATTTGTTGTTGCCGCCGCTGGTGTCGCGGCTCGACGAGCTCTTGAACGAGATGAAGGCCTTCACCTCGTCCTGAGCGTCTTTGGGCAGGGTGTTGAACTGGCGCACGAAGAGCATGTCCTTGGGCGAGTAGCTCTCCGATTCGTCCTCGTGAAAGAACTCCGCCAGAGTGACATCGAACTCCGCCAAGATTCGGAAGAGGGTATCGAGGCTCACCCGATACTCCCCCTTCTCCATCCGCGATAGATCCGATTGCTGAATCCCGATGCGCCCCGCCAGGGCCGTCTGGGTCAGCTTCCGCTCCTTGCGCAACTGCCGGATCTTGCGTCCGACGAGTTGGGCTTGGTGCGCTACGTTGTCGGTGGTGTTGAGGGACTTGGGCAAGGGTCGTAGTTCTCGTGTCGGCCCTGAGGTTGGCCTAATGCTAAGGCAGCATGCCGCGGGAGTCAATTTCCGCGCAGATCTCGCCGCCGGAGCCGGCGGTGGGCAGGGACTTATAGGGGCTTTTGGGCGGCTCTTGTCCCCAACCGCCCCTCCGGAGAAACTACTAGGCAAGCACCCCGACTCCCCAACTCCCGCCCCGGAGGTAGATCATGGCCAACGAAGTGCTGGGCATTTTGCTCCAGGATCCCCGTCTGCGA
This sequence comes from Acidobacteriota bacterium, assembly GCA_034211275.1. Taxonomy (NCBI): domain Bacteria; kingdom Pseudomonadati; phylum Acidobacteriota; species Acidobacteriota bacterium. Next base: position 21,312 of record JAXHTF010000102.1, on the reverse strand, counting down.
ATTCCCCTGGAGCTTCTCGCCAACCTCTCGGGCAATGTGGGGGATGGGCCGGCGGAGGTGCCGATTCCGGAGCTGGCGGCGGAGGATGCGCAGCTTTCGCTCTTCGATCAGGTGCTGAACCTCGACGCCCGGTTGGGGGCGTCGCTGGAGATCCTCGGCGGCGACGCGGCGGCGGCAGATCCTTTCGGTTCCCAGGGCCTGATGGGAGCACCGGCGGGGATGCGGTTGGGGCGACTGTGGATCGAGGGTGAATTCGGTGCCAGCACCGGCGCCGCCACCACTTCCGGCACCTTCGCGCTCTCCGCCAGCGGTTCCGCCGGTGGAAGATTTCACTATCTGCGGCTGCTCCCCCTGAGCCCCAACCGATCCCGGCTGGAGGGCTTTCGCAGCCTGGTGGCCGGCAGCCGGCTGCCTCAGAGCGTGCCTCTGGACGGACTGGAGGCCGGAGAGCTCCATCGTTTTCGCAGCACTCTCAACCTGCAGCTGGGCCTGGAGGTGCGGTGGGGAGCGGAGCTCGAGGTGGAGGATGTGCTGCACCTCTTCGACGGCTTTGCGCCGCAGCTCGCCGCCCACGCCCACGCCAGCGCCCAGGCGGCCCTGGGCTGGTCGCTTTACGAGGAGATGGAGCTCATCATTGGCCGGGCGTCGACGCTGCACGACGATTGGGTGCGGGTACGGCTGGCGCGGGCGGACGAGCAGCGGCTGACCTTCGGTGCCACCGTCGGTCTGCGCATCGAATACGACCTCGCCACCAGCCTCGAAGCCATCCTCCAGCGCAGCCTCGACCAACAACCCTTGCAGCGATCCCTGGAGGCCCTGCGGCGGGTGGCGACGGAGGATTGGGACAGCCTCAAGGAAGAGCTGATCCAGGGGGCCGAGGACCGCGCCACCGCCACCCTGGTGGAGCTGCTGGACGGCACCGGCTGGCGGGATTGGGTGCGCACCTCCGACGATCAGGGCCAGCGGACGGAGTTGGGCGAGCTGATGGACGGCGCCAAGCGCTTGCTGGACGCCTACGACCGCCTCGGGTCCACCGCCCAGAGCCTTTGGGACGAGCTCCTCGGTAGTGCCGACTTGGGCCCCGATTCCACCCTCCGCCGGCAGCTCATGATCCTCGCCGGCATCGACGCCGAATCCCTCGACCCGGTGGGCTGGATCTCCAACCCGGAGCTCCAGCGCAATGTGCGGCTACTGGAAGCACTCTCCGGCCACAGCCTGGAGGAGATCCTCCTCGCCCCCGGCGGCGAGGCCCGGCGGCTGCTGGCCCAGGCCCAGGGCGTCGCCGCCCGGGCCCTGGGCTTCCTCGACACGGCTCCCCAACGGCTGCTGGCGCGCATCGGCGGCTACGCCCAGCGCCTCGGCATCCGCAAGACCCTCGACCTCCTGCGCGCCCACGGCAGCTCCCGCCAGGCCCTCGAAGCCTCCATCGACGCCGCCGTCCAGCCGCGCATCCGGGCGCTGGTCTCGCGCCTCCTGGGCAAGGCCTGGGAGTCGGTAGAAGACGAGGAGGTGCGCAAAGTCCAGAGCTGGGCGCAAGACGTGACGGACCACTTCGATCGCCTCGAAGCCCGGGTGCGCGGGGCCATCGAGCGCCTCCGCGGCGAGGTCGGTGTCTCCCTCTCCTTCGAGCTCGACCGGGTCACCCGCACCCAGGCGTTGGTGGATTTGGAGCTCGATCCTTCGAGCGCCGGCCTGCGCTCAGCGATCCAGGGGGCTCTGGCCCGGGGCGACGCGGCGCAGCTGCTGGCGGCGCTGCCGACGCAAAAGAAGCGGGACGAGCCGCTGGCCTACCAGCTGCGGGAGTCACTGCTCTCCTACCACCGAACCCGTAGCCGCACCTTTTCTCAGCTGGTTTCGTTCCTCGGGGCGGAGTCGGTGAGCAGCCGGCGCGTCGAGGAATACAACCTGCGCTTCTCCACCGTCGCCGAGCGGCTGCAGCGGACGGCCTACTACGGCGGCGGCTTCGTCTCCAACAGCCAGCTGGAGGGCATCGACCTGGAGTCCGGCACCTGGCTCGAGGTGCGGGCGGAGGACGCCCCGGCAGCCTTCGACGCTCCGTTGAACGACGTCGAGGCGGGACTGCGGCTAACCTTCGGCTACCGCAATCCGGAACTCGAGGATCAGGATCTGGGCCGACTCAAGCCGGTGCTCCAGACCCTGCAGCTGGAGGGCGTTCTCGACGACCTCGGCCTGCCACCGGGGTCGCAGCTGCGGCTGGCGGTGGAGCTCTACCTGCCGCAGGCGGCGGTGGCAGCCCTCGCCTTTACGGATCAGGGCGGCGACCACGAGACGACGTGGAATCGCTCCTACGCCGACGCCGCCGCCCGCTGGTTCGACGAGATGTTGATCCGCAAAACCCTCCACGGTCACGGCCAGCGCCTCGCCTACCCCACCCTCGCCGCCATCGCCCGACGCCAGGACTTCCGCCGGGAATGGGTCGACGGCATCGGCGACTTCGCCAGCTGGGTGGACGAGCACGACGCTTTCACCCGGGGCAAGAGCCTCACCGTAGGGAACCAAAAAGTCGAAGCCGAGCTACTCAGACCCCGACAGCTGGGGGATGACCGGCCGATCAACCAAAAGGCTCGCTGGAATTCGTCTTTCCACCCCATCTTCGAGCTGGTGGAGAGCCGGCCCCGAGCCCTTCAGGCCGCCGCCCACCTCCATCAGCGGCTGGCGACGGCGCTGAACGGCTGGGAGCCCGACGACGCCTGGTCCCTGGCCCGGGGCGCTGCCGATCAGCTGCGGGACATGGTCCCCGCCGCCCGCCTCCAGCTGCAGAACCAGAGCTGGCCCAACCCCCTCTTCCTGGTCTGGCTGGTGCTCGGCCGCACGGTGCTGCTGGCGCCGGAGAGCCTGGCCCAGGTTCGGGGCCTCGCCATCCTGCGCTCCAAGCCTCCTACCGACGACGATCCTGCTACCGAAGGGCAGTGGAGCGAACCCAAGCTCCAAGCCCTCTCCGGTGGGCTGGACGCCGGGCGGCTGCGGGAGGGGTTGGGGTTGGGGTGAGCTGCCACCGTTCAGGAAGGCGCCTGCGCAGCCTTTGGGCTCGCTGGTAAGACTACTTCAGCCAGTCCACAAACTTCTTCGAAAGGTCAGCCAGAACCTTCCGGGTGCCGGTCGCCTTGTCTTGGGTGCTGCCGGTGAGGATGTCGATGATGTTGTAAGCGCCCGCCCGGGGATGCCCCCCCAGCTGAGCCTGTTTCAGATAAGAGCTCGCTAGAGTTCCGCTCTGTTCCACCCCAATTCCCTGCCCGTAGCACAGAGCTAGCTGAAACAGAGCCTCGAGATCATTCCCCTCAGCCGCCTTGGTAAACCAAACCACCGCCTCCTCGGGTTTGGCAGGTCCGCCGGTCCCTTCTTGCAGAAACTTCCCCAACTGCACCATGGCCGCGATCCGTCCAGCCTCCGCGGCTCGCCGGTACCAGCTCCGAGCAGTGGCGAAATCCTGCTCGACTCCCTCCCCGTTTTCGAACAACTGGGCGAGAAACTCCATGGCAAAGCCATCTCCCAACTTCGCCGCCCGCTTCCAGAGCTCAACAGTCCGCCCATAGTCTTGAGCCACCGCGTCGCCGTCAGCGTAGAGAGCTCCGAGATAGCGCAAACCAAAGATGTCCTCTGCCTCCACCGAGCGCTCCAACCAGCGAAGACCTTCGGCGATCTGGGAATCCCGGTCGGAGTCTGAGAGACCCCTCTCGCCCTTCCCCAGTAGCAGGGCGCCCAGATAGGACATCCCCTTGGCGTTCCCCCCCTCGGCGGCGCGCCGATACCAATCCCGAGCCGCCGGAAGATCTTTCGCCACCTCTCGGCCGTATTCGTATTGATCGCCCAGAGTGATCATGGCGCTGACATCGCCCATCTCGGCCGCCCGGCGGTAGTGCTGCAGCCCCAACTCGACATCTACTTCGACACCGCAACCTTTCAAGTAGGCAAAACCCAGGTTGCGGGCCCCCGCCCCGTTACCCGCTTCGTCGGCACGCTGGAACCACCGGAAGGCAGCCTCGGCATCCTGGCTCTGGGAACGCCCTCCGGTGAGCAAGAAACCCACGAACACCATGGCCAAGGAGTTGCCCTGGTCGGCGGCGCGGCGGCACCACTCCAGAGCCTCGTCGGGATCCCGCTCAACTCCCACGCCGTCGGTGAGGGCCGCTCCCCAGACCAGCTGGGCTCCGGACTCTCCCTCCCCGGCTCTGCGCAGCGTCTCCTCCCCGTCCCCCGGTCGCAGCTCCCGAGCCGCACCAGGCTGTGGCCGATAGCCACAGAAGCCCTGGCGTCGAAGCCATGCCAGCCACATTCGACCCACCGCATCGTCCGCCCCGGCCCAGGCCTCGAACTCCTCTCGGGCTGCGGCGAGATCCACCTTGCCCGAAATACCATACATATGCTCCAACCCGCGCTGGAAGCGATCCGGTTCGGCCTCCTCGGGGCCTCGCCAGCGATGCTGGTAGAAGAAGAGAAAGCTCTCTTGGGATCTCTGCTTCCCATCCAGTTCCTCGATGCGCTGGAGCAGCTCGAGGAGGGGCGCAGAGGACTCCTGGGCGCTCAAGTGTTGAAGAATCTCTTCCAGATGACCACCTCGGATCACGGATCCCACGTTGTCCCGCAGCTTCCACCCAGCGAGCTCCTTGCGCTCCCGCCACCGGCGGCGCTGCACTTCCTCCGGATCAGCGGAGACCAGGGGAATGTTCTCCAGCTCGTCTTGGGAGGCGTACCTGGGGCGATCCTTGGAGGAACCGCCGAAATATGGACTCTCTTCAATACAGCGTTTGACGAAGTCCACCAGCGTCGCGAAGGTGATGAAACCATTCTCGGCGGGGGGCGCCTCCCCCCGAAGCCCGCGCAGGATCGCTTCGGTGAAAACTCCGTTGCCCAGGCGGAGATCGTCGTAGGCGCGTCCACCGTAACCCGCAGCGACCAAGTGCACCAGGCCCTCGGACTGGCTCAAGGCGTCCAAGAAATGAGCGTTGACGGTGGTGGAGCCCCGGTGATTCTCGTCATTCAGGACTTCCTGGCAGGCGTCGAGAATCAGAATCCGGCGTCGGCAGGGAGAAGTCTCGAGGTAGTGCTTGATCTTCGGCACATCGACCCCGGTATCCCTCATCTCCCTCCGTACCGAGTTGGCAGCCACCAAACGGTGAATCCCCCCCTCGCTGAATCCATGGGTTGCGAAGGCGGTGACCAGAATGCCGTTCCGGCCGGTACCCTCAGAGAGTCTCAAGGCTTCATTCAGCAGACCATTGCGGGTGGTCGGTGAGTCCTGAGCACCGGCCTCGCGCAGGGACCGATGACGAGCCCGAGAGACTTCCTTCTGGGCGGTCCCGGAAAGCGCCAGCCGAACCCTTTGCGGCGAAATGAGCCCGAGATCGCAGGAGAAGAGGTAGGCCAGATCCACCGCATCGTCCACCGCAAAGGGAATCTCCCGGAAGAGCGGATCCTCGAAGTCCCGGGTCCCGACAAAAAGGCCGCCGGAAGCTCCGGGATCGTAGCTGTCACCGCTCCAACTCTGACTGATGCCGCGCACGAAACTCTTCTCCTTCGAGGTGGGGCCCTTCGGACTTCGGCCCTCTTCAAGCTCAGACCTCTTCGAGCTGAGGCCGATGTGAGACGGGACAGACTCAGGAAGCCGCCGAGGTATCCGCCGGCAGCTGGACCTCACCGTCCTCCACCTGACGGCGGGATCGGCGCATGCGGAGCTTGGCGTCCTCGGCGCTGGCACCATCGATGAAGTAGAGAATCGCCGCCTGCCCCAGGGCCCAGGTAGCGGCGCCGGCCACCGCCGAGCTGATCACCGAGCCGGCGCCGGGAATGAGCTTGGCCAGGCCGCGGGCGATCTCCCGGAAGACGAAGGCGGCGCCGACGTTGGCACCCATGGCGGAAGCGAACTCCCCCGCCGTCTTCTTCGACAGATCGCGGCCGGAAACGAAGCCGATGGCCACGATCATCAGAATCTGCGCCGCCGTCAGGGGCACCGCGTCAGCCACCGGAATGGGCACGGCGGCGATGCCGGAGCACACCACGGTGGTGGCCTTCACCACTTCCTGGGCCAGGTCTCGCTGCACGGTCTTGACGTGGGCGGTGCGGGCCATGATGAGCCGCGCGCTCTGGGGCAGGACCTCGATGAGGTAGTGCACCAAGACGTCGATATTCCAGGCGTTGCTGTACACGCACTTCCCGTCCTCGTATTCGGCGTAGGCGGAGACCGGCAGCACCTTCTCCAGATCGCAGCCCTGGGCGGCGAAGGCTTCCTCGAGGGTCTTGCAGGCGAGGTCGATCTGCTCTCGCTTGCGGGGATGGTCGTAGGGCGGCTCCACCCGCTTGGGGTCGATCTCGTCCACCTGGGTGACCAGCCCCAGGATCGGCGGTTTGTAGCCGTGGAGACGCTCGGTGTCCTTCTGCAGCGCCAAGGTGGCGGTGACGTCGGCCTCGATGTGGGCGTCCACCTCCTTGGCCTTGCACAGGAAGAGGATGGCGTCGGGGACTTTCTCCCGCAGAGCGTGGCGGATCTCGTCGGCGGCGGCGTCGAATTCAGCGGTCTCCGGGCGGATGCGGTCCGCCAACCCCCGATTGTCGAGAATGTCGAGGCTGCCGGAGGGAGACCGATAGCTGTACCACCGGGACTTGCCGGTCATGGAAACGACAGGTCCGATCATCGCCACCCGCCTGCCGAAGATGGCGTTGATCAGCGAGGACTTGCCTGCGCCGCGGCGGCCGAGGACGACGATGCGCGGCGGGCGCCGCTCCAAGACCATCTCCTGGAGCTTGGCCAGCGCCTCCCGCACCCGCCCCTTGACGGCGTCGGGCATCTTGTCGACGCTGCGCTGCCAGACCTTCATCAACTCTTCGAAGTCCACCTGTTCCGACTTCTGTTCCTGCATTCCCCCACTCCTTGTCGCTGTGGTCGCTTGGTCCTTTCGAGCCCCCACGATCAGGCCCCTCTGCGTTCCAAGATGCCTTGGGGGATGAATTGTTCAGCCGGCACCGGAGCTTTCCCCCGCTGCGCCGGATGGGGGCAGCACCCGAAATCGGCGCACCAGCGCGCCCCAGGCTTCCACTTCCCGGGTCTCGATGCCCCGGCCCGAGCTAGCGGGAAGGCCATGCCAGGCCACCTCCAGGCGCCGCGCCAGGGTGCCCCCTCCCCCGTTGCCAGACCCGTCGCCAGATCCGGCGCCGCGGTAGCCGGGCTGGAGAAAGATATCCAGGTCCAGCTGCCGGCTGCTGGCGAAGAGCACCAGGAGCTCGTCCGGGGGCTCCTGGCCGGGCTGCCGGGAGTCGGTGGCGTGGAACACCCGCCGCCCCTCCCCCACCCGCCGGCAACGCCCCGGCGCCAAGGCCTCGTGGCCCCCGGGCACCGGATCGAGCAGGCTCACCTCGCCGTCGGCACCGAGGTGGAAGAGATACGGGAAGACCTCTTCGCCGCCGCGGTTGGAGATCTCGAAGACCATGCGCTCTCCAATGCGATAGTCCTTCTCCCTGCCCCCCCTTCCACCCCCGCCGGTCTCCCAAAGGCCCTCAGGCGAATCGGGGCTCAGGAGCTCGAGGCCCACCTCCAGGTGCCCCATGCCCTCTCGGGCCAGCTCGAGAAGCTGCAGGATGCGGGCGCGGCGGGTGAGGTTGATGCAGATTCCCTCGACGCTCTCCGGCCCCGCCAGAGGATGAGCCGAGCCGAGGCGCGAGCCGTCCCGGGAGTGCACGATCCAGGCGGCCCCTCCCCCTGCCTCCTCCACTGCCCCAACCACCACCTCCGCATCGCCGGGGGACGCCACCGGGCGCAGGCTCGGCTCTCCCTCGATCGCTGCCATCAACCGCGCCCGTGGAGCCTCTCCGGAGCCCTTCTCTTCCCCTTCCGGCGCCGCCGTCGCGGGGAGCAAAGCCACCGGCAGCCGAAAGGCGTCGGCGGGGCGCGCCACCTCGAAGGCACGGCAGCCAGGGGGCAATTCTTCGAGCCCTCCCCCGTCCCCGATCCGGCCCCACGACTCCACCGCCCCTACCTCGGTGACGGTCACCTCCGCCAGGGGCTCAGCCGCCGACCGGCTGCGGGTGGCGGCGGGGAGGATCGCCCAGCGGCTCTCCGCCACCACTCCCTGGGCCGCTCCACCGGCCAAGAGCACGCGATCCTCCCAACCTTCGAGGACCGGCAGATGGGGCTCGGCGGCGGCGCTGCCGACACCCAGCAGCAACTGGTCGCCGTCTCCTTCGAGCTGGGGATGTTGGGTGGGATAGCGGGCGCTGACGGAGGCGCGAACGAGATCGAAGACGTCCCGATAGGTGGCGCCGCCAGCTCCCGACAGGAGCTGACCGTAGAACGACTGGCTGAAGGCCCCGAAGGCCGGCTTCCCCGAGCCCTTGCCGCCCGCTTCGTGGGCGATCTCCCGGGCGCCGCAGGCCGCCAGCAGCACATGGCCCGTGTCTCCCCGCAGACCGCGCCCGCCGGCCTGGAGCCCCGGAGCTTCAAGACCTTCCGGGAGAGCCACGGGCCGGGGGTCCGGCTCCACCCAGCGCTCCCGGACTCCCAGAGCACCCAAGGCCGTGCGGCCCACGCTGCCCGAATGACAGGAGTCGAAGACCACCACCAACCGCGAGGTCACCTCCTCCGTGCGCCGCAGCCAGTCGCCGATCCACAGATCGCTGAGGTCCCGGTTGGGATGCTCGCCGCGGCCGCTGTCCGCCGGCACGATGGATTCCAGCCAGCCGGCGTCCTTGTCCTGCGACCGGATGCGCGAGCCGTGGCCACTGTAGTGAACAAAAAGGAGGGCTTCCCCGCCGCTCCTCTCTCGCTCCTCCGCCGCCTCGCGGGTGAGCTCCTCCAACGCTCGGCGGATGCCTTCGTGGGTCGCCCGTTCCTCGGTGAGGACGACGAGCTCCTCGGGATCGAAGCCATGGGCCAGTAGGGCCCGCCGGACCAGCTCCACATCGTGGACGCAGCCTTCCAGCTGGTAGTTCTCGGCCAACAGAGGATAGTGGTCGATGCCGATGAGCACGGCACGGCGAAACGGGATCGGGGACGAATCGTTCTGAGACGGGGCTTCGGGCATGGTGGTTTCCTCCTCTGCCCTGCCAAGACCCCATGGAGAGCTCGTTGTTTAGCGCTTTTCGCGGCTTGCGATGATAAGGTTTTGGAGCATGAATCCAAATCTTCAGGGGATCGGGGACTCCGGGGGACACCCGGCCGGAGCGGCTCCCCCTTCGCCCCAGCTGCGTCAGCTCTTCGACCACTGGTACCAGCCGGTGGTTCGCTTCTTCCTCAAGCGGGGATTCGCACCGGAGGACAGCCAGGAGCTCGCCCAGGAGACCTTCTTGCGGGCGGTGCGCAGCATTCAGGATCTGCGTTCCCAGGAGGCGGTACGCTCGTGGATCCTGCGCATCGCCGCCAACGTTTGGAAGAATGAGCTGCGCTATCGCTCCGCGGACAAGCGCCTCGTGGCGGAAGTCTCCTTGGAGCCCACCGTCGAGGCCCACGCCGTGGACCCCGAGCTGCGGCCGGCGGTCACCGGCACCGGCTTCGACAACCCCCTGGAGCAGACGTTGAAGAATGAACGCATCGAGCTCATCCAGCGAGCTCTCCACGAGCTGCCGGAACAGCGCCAGCGATGTCTGCTGCTGTACAGTGCCCAGGGGCTGAAATATCGAGAGATCGCCGACCTGATGCAAATCTCCCTCAACACGGTCAAATCCCACATCCACCAGGCCCGCCAGCAGCTCAAGGAAAGACTCCACCGGCTGCAGATCGGGACCTCCTCATGAACCACGAGCCGACACCGGAAGACCCGAAGCTGGACGTGGAGCCAGACCTCGAGCTGGACCGGGAGCTAGATGCGGACCTGGCCGAAGTGGCCCGGCGGGAGCAGGCCGCCGCGGGTTCCCAAGGGCCCCACCACCCGGACCCGGTGGAGCTATTGGACTACGCCCAGCGCAGCCTGGACCCCCAGCGCCGGGAACAGGTCCAGGCCCACCTGGTCTCCTGCCCGGAGTGCGCCGGGGCGGTGCTGGACTTCGAGAGCTTCCCGGACTTGGAGAGCCCCTCTGCTGAGGATCAGCTGGCGGAGGATGAGCTGACAGAGCACGAGCTGGAGCGCCAATGGCGAGCGCTCCGCGAGGCTCAGGCTCGCGCCGACCTCGAGGAGTCCGATCCCACCGCCGTACCGGCTCCGGCCGCGATCCCAACCTCAGCTCCAACGTCTCCGGCGACCACCGCCGGTTGGTCCGCCCGCTGGACGAGGGCGGCCGCCGCAGCCCTCGTCTTCGCCGCGGTGGGCCTGGGGCTGTGGTCCTTCCTCGGTGGTGGCGAGGAGCCCCCAGCCCCGGTGCTCCGCGCCGACCTCGCCTTCACCTCCCTGATCCCGGATGCAGCGGGAACGGAGCGCGGCGCTCCGGAGGTGCTCACCATCCCCTCCTGGGCTCAGGGCGTCTTCGTCCTGCTCTCTCTGGGAGACCCGGCGAGCCAGGGGGGCTATCGCCTCGAGATCGTCGACGCCGCGGGCACCGTAGTGCGCACCCTGGAGGATGTGCACCGCGACGAGGAAGGCACCCTGCGCCTCGCCATCGAGCGCGGCTCCCTCCCCGATGGGGCCTACCGCATTCGGGTCCTGGACCCCGCGGCGACAACCGCCGCTACCGACCTCGCCACCTACTCCTTCCTCCTGCAACAGGAGCCTTGAGCTCCGCCAGCCCATCCGTCGTGCCGACGCGGCTCAACCTTTGCCACGGGCTGCTAGCGGTGGTCGCAGGGCTCCTCCTCGCCTGCTCTTCCCCCACCCCCACTTCCCGACCGGCGGTGAGAGACGGAGCCGGGAGCGGCATGGTCGAAGAAGCCCTGACGCCCGAGGCTCCGGAGAAAGCCCCGGCGATGAAAGCGACCGGGAAGGCTTTCTGCGAGGGTGCCGACACTCCCATCCTGGAGGCCGACACGGTGTCCTTCGGCGATCTTCAGGGCGAGCAGCCGCGGCACTACCGTTTGCCCCTGCGCCGGAATCAATTCGTCAGCCTGGTGGTGGACCAACGGGGAACCGACGTGGTCCTGGAGCTCTTCCATCCCTCCGGCGCCTCCGCCCTCACGGTGGACGGTCTGAACGGAGCCCAGGGTCCGGAACGCCTCTTCTTCGTCGCCCAAGAGGCCGGTGATCACTGTCTGGAGCTGCGGCCCTTGCGACCGGCGGCGGTGGGCTCCTCCAGCGCGTCAGAAGATCCCCAATTCCAGCTCACGGTGCTCGCCCTACGGCCGGCGGGGGAAAAGGACGTGGCGCGGGCCCGGGCGGCCCGGGCGGTGGCGGAAGGCGTCGCCCTGGCGAAGGGCGACGCCGAGCATCAGAACCGCGCCCTCGAGCACTTCCGGCGGGCCGCCGGCCTGTGGGAACAGACGGGAGAGGCCCGAGACCTGGCTCTGGCCTGGGCTCGGAGCGCCGAGCTGCTGATCGGAAGCGGCGAGATCGAAGCGGGCCTCGAAGCCTATCGCCAGGCCTTGGCCCAGCTGTCACCGGAGGCCGAGGAGGAGCGCCCCAGCCTGCTCAACCAGCTGGGCAAGGCGCTGCGCCGCCATGGCCGGACGGAGGAGTCCCGCCGCACCCTGGAGGAGGCCTACGACAGCGCTCAGGCCGTCGGCAACGACCGGGAAGCGGCCACCGCTCTCAACAACCTGGCCCTGCTCCTGCGCCACGAGGGTGAGAGCTGGCAGGCTCTGGAGACTTACCGACAAGCCCTGACTGTCTATCGCCAGCTGGGCGACACGGCGAGCTCCGCCACCGTGCTGCACAACCTGGGCACCCTCTACAACTGGCTGGGCAAGGGCGATGAAGCTCGGGACGCTCTCACCGAAGCCTTGGAGCTGCAGCGCAAGCTCGGCGATACGGCTTCGGAAGCCGCCACCCGCACCGCCCTGGGCTGGGTGGAATATTGGGCCGGCGAGCCCCGCCGGGCTCGGGACACCTTGGAACGAGCCCTGGAATTGCGCGCCGGAGATTCCGCGGGAGAGGCGTCGACCCTAGGCCGCCTGGGGGTCGTCTACCTCGACCTCGGGGAGGTTCAAAAGGGTCGTGCGGCGCTGGATCGAACCCTGGTCCTCCTGCGCCAGGTCGGCGACCGGCGGGGCGAGGCGCCGGCCCTCAACAACCTGGGGCGAGCGCTCCTGGCCAGCGGCGAGGCGGCAGCGGCCATGGCCGCCCACGAGAGCGCCCTGCAGCGCTACCGTGAGCTCGGCGATCCCACGGGCATGGCCTGGTCCCTGCTGGGGCAGGCCCACATCCAGAGACAAGCCGGCGACCTCCTCGCCGCCCGGGACCGCCTCGAGGAGGCTCTCGATCTCATCGAGTCGGTGCGCCGGGCCGCCGGCACCGCGGATCTGAGAGCCCACTTCCTGAGCACCGCCCGGGAGATCCCCGAGCTCCTGGTCGAGGTGCTGATGCAGCTCCATGGGCAGGATCCCAGCCTGCAGTGGGACCGCCGGGCCCTGGAGGTGGTGGACCGGGTGCGCGCCCGCAGCCTTCTCGACCGCTGGGCTCCCGACCCCGCCGCCGAGGCTCACCCTCCCACCGCGCTGCCGGGCGGGGCTTCCCTGGCCGAAGGTGCCTCTCGACCCAGCCTCCACCGGCGCCTCCAGGCGGTCCACCATCAGATCCGTTGGGCGGAACACCAGCGCCGGGAGCTGCTGGCCCTGTCGGTGACAGCCTCCGCCGACGGGGATCCGAACCCCGGAGACTCTGCGCTGGCTGCGGATATCGAGGAAGTGGATGTCGAGCTGCGCCGGTTGATGCAGGAAGAGCAGAGGCTGGAGCTCGCTTTACGCTCAGTCGGCGCTCCCGGCCCGGCGGTCGCTCCAGCCGACGCCCGCCCTCCCGGCGCAGTCAGCCGAGACACCCTCGAGGAAATCCGCCGGCTGCTGGGGGACGACGACACCGCTCAGCTGGTCTACTTTCTCGGTGAGGAGCGCAGCTTCCTGTGGCTGATTCGCCGCCGGTCTCTGCGCAGCTTCTCGCTCCCCCCGCGGGCGGAGATCGAAGCCGGAGCCCGTCGCTTCCTGAAGCTCGCTAGCCGCAGCCAGCGCCCGGGCACCGAGGCCCAGCTGGATCTGGTGGCAGAGCGCCTGGCGCATCAGCTGCTGGCGCCCCTGGCCGGAGAGAGCGGTATCCGGCGACTGTCAGTGGTCGCCGACGGCGCCCTCCAGGCCCTTCCCTTCGGCCTTCTCCCGGGTACCCCCGTGGACAGCTCTTCGGAGCCCCTCCTGAGCCGCTTCGAGATCACCTACCTGGTTTCGCCCACGGCGTTCGGGCCCCGATCCGCCCCAGCGCACCCGCGCAGCGAATCTTCGGCAGAAGAACGCCCCCTGCTGGCGGTGGTGGCGGCACCGATCCTGCGCTACCGGGAACCCACCGCCTCCGCCGACGTGCGCATGGGAGCCGAGCCGGACGATACTTTGCCGCCGCAAACCCATGCCCCCCGGCAGCAGCTGGAACGCTCGCAGGCGGCAGATACCGAGAGCGTCCAACGAGCAGCGGCCTCCGAGGCGGCCTGGAAGGATCTCCCGGAGCTCCCCTTCGCGCACCAGGAGGCGCGGGCGATCCTCCAGCTGGCGGGAGAGCGCCCCACCTGGAGCGCCGTGGGCTTCCAGGTCAACCGGGCCAACCTCCTGCAGCCGGGGCATTTGGGCCGCTTCCACATCCTGCACTTCGCCACCCACGCCCTGCTCAACAGCCAGCACCCCGAGCTCTCCGGGCTGGTGCTCTCCCAAGCCGATCGCCAGGGGCGACCGGTGGACGGCTTCCTGCGCTCCTACGAGATCGCAAGCCTTCATCTCGAAGCCGATCTGGTGGTGCTCAGCGCCTGCCGTACCGCCCTGGGCAAAGAGATCTGGGGCGAGGGAATCATCGGTCTGCCCCGCAGCTTCCTCGCCGCCGGTGCCGGACAGATCCTGGTCAGCGCCTGGCCCATCGACGACCAGGCCACCGCCCTGCTCATGGAGCATTTCTACCGCGCCCTGCTCGAGGAGGGGCAGTCCCCCGCCCGCGCCCTGCGCCAGGCCCAGCTGCGCCTGCGGGAGGACGACCGCTGGCAGAGCCCCTACTATTGGGGCGGTTTCCTGCTCATCGCCTCGCCCCGATCCGATCCTGCGTTCGACTGAACAATCCATTCCGACCCGGGTCTTGCACTGATGAAGCCGGCAACGGCGCCGGTCGTCATCGATTCATCCATCAGCGAGGAGAAACCACCATGCTCGACCCCATCCGCAACTCCGGACAGCGCGGCGGCAGCGATGCCGACAAAGACGACAACCCGAAGGAAGACCGCGGCGGCTTGGACGGTGCGGGGATCCAAGCTCCCAGAGTCCCGATCCGATAGAAGGGCTCGAGAGAGCGACACAGTAGCGCTCCTACGCCGGGCGCACACGCAGGCAGAGCGACCCCGAGGTGCCTCACCGGCGCCCCGGGGTCGTTGTTGCGATGGAGCTTCGAGGCTCTAAACCGCCCGCCGCTGGTCCGGCGCCACTCCCAACAGGGTACTGGAAGGAGGCAGTTTGAAGACCTTCCGCAGTACCTGTTCGGGGGGCGGCTGCCGTTGGGCCTCGGGATGGGGTCCTGCCTGCAGCCCTTGGATGACGGAAGCCAAGCGATCCGCCTGGTCGACAGCGAAGTCGTGACGATGCAGCAGGCTGATCTGCTGGACCGTGATCTCGATGTCCTCCCACGAATCATGGGGCTGCGCTGCTTCCTCCGACCCTTCCGCCTCCTCCACTGCGGGGACAGCGGAGTCGCCCCGCCGGGCTTCCTCCACCGCCTTGCGCAGAATCGGCTGGAAGACTCGCTCCAAATCCGCCGACAGGCGAGCATAGAGCTCTTCGAAAGATTCGCCCGGGCGTAGCTCCCCCAGCCGCGAGTAGCGGGTGTAATGGCGGAAGCCATATTGGTCTGCCAGCGAGTCGATGAGCTCCGCCACCGGCCCGTAGCGCTGGTCGAAAGTGATGACGTAGGCACTACCCCCGGTCGCCTCTGCCTGCAGCCGCTCCTCGAGCTCCGCCAGACGCTCGACCAGCTCGGCAGCATCCCGGCGACACTCGTCCAAGACCCGGAAGAGAAGACCCGGCCGATGCTCCTGAGCCAGCCGATCCCAAGCCTCCCGGGCTCCGTCCCAGTTCTTCACGGAGCGCAGATGCCCGGGCAAGAGGGATGCCCTCAGCTCTGCCAACAACTGCTCCAGCAACGGCAGGTTCTCCCCCGGTGCCGGCTGGTCCTGCAACTCCAGGATCCGCCGCTGCAGAGCCTGCACCTGGGAGCCGACTTCCTGGGAGGGAGCCAAAGCCGTCATCTCCTCGATCCTCGACCCCAAGTGCTCGAGCCGATCCGACCATTCCGGCTCCCCGGATTGGTGGCGGCTCAGAGCCTGCAGCTCCTCGTGGATGCGCTCGCTTTGACGCACGATGCGGTCGATGGCCGGCAGGATCGGAAGCCAGGTGGGCCAAGAGCGATTGTTGAGCTGCGAGCGCAGGACCCCGCGGACCGCGTGGCTGAGGCCACTCCCCATCTCTTCCTCCGCCTTCTCCACCCATCCTTTCCAGCGTTCGCTCAAGATGGCCAGCCCCGGCCCCTCCACCGTCGGCTCCCGCAGCTTGCTGCGCTTCCACAAATAGCCGAAGAGCATTCCCAAGGCCGGCGGCCGTTGCGCCACCTCCACAGCGAGACCGGGCAGCGCCGGGAAGCCCGTCGGCGCCTGCTCGGCGGCGAAGATTCCCAAATGCACCCGGGCCAGATCCGCAGGGGCAATCCCATCGCTCTCCGACCGGCTGGCGCTCCAAGCGCCGATCCATTGCTTGACCACGGAAAGCAAAACAAACTCCGTCACCTCATCGCGGGACCCTCGCCCGATCAGACCGCCCTCCAGGACTTGATCCAGCTCCTCGAGGATCTGCTCCAACGGCTCACCCCGATGCCGGCCGAGCTGCTTCTCCTCCAGGCCCTCGGCGCGCAGATGCTCGGCGTAGATTTCCGCCCGTTGCCACAACGCTTCCACCGCCGCCACTTCGTCCTGCACCGTCTGCAGGCGAAACTCCCACAGCCGCGGGAAGATCCAGGGCAGCACCCGCTCCAACAGCTTCTCGGAAGCCACATCGCTCAGCCGGCCGCTTGCGACCAGCACCCTGGCCAGCTCGCGCCGGGTCGCTTGCCCGGAGTCGGTCCAGCACCCGGCGGTGCCCAGGTCGTAGCGGTCTCGGTACAACAGCTCGTAGACCTGCGCCCGGGGTCTCTCGTTCTCCTCGCCATCGAGGCCGCGGGCAAAGGCCCGGCAGGCGTGGGTGACGTCTTCCTGGGCGGAGCTCGCCGGCTCCTCCGCCAGATCCTTCAGCTCCTCCTCCCTCAACCCGTGCAACCCATAGTGCTCCAGAGTGCTCTGAAGCCCCCGCACCAAGAGCGCGAACTCCGCTCGCCGCTGACGCCGGGCTAGCACCCATCCCACCGCCGGGCTCAGATAGCCGAAGAACTCCAAGGTCGCGTGGGCCATCCCGCGAACGAAGAGCACTCCCAGCAGCAGGATCCCTCCCGCCGCCACCAGGTAGGCCCACTGTGGCCCCGGGAGGACGATCCCCGCCGATCCCACCACCGCCGCCAGCAGGATCACCGCCGGCACCATCCACCGGTCGAATTTCCGAGCTTGGATGAGGTACATAGAAGCCTCCTTTCTTAGAGCGCCGATCAGACCGGCACTGGGGCACCACCCCATAGCGCCGTCGCTCCCCCCCGGGGAGCTCTGGAAGATCTATCGACATCCCGAAGACGGGAGGTTTTTATACAGTCCTTTTCTTCAGTATATCCCCAAGAGGGCGCGATGGAGGCCCGCCTCCTCCCGCGGTGATGGCCCGCAAACCGCTTGACCTGCTTCCGCTTTTATTGCAAATTGTCACTCTGCATACTTTCGCAAAACTTCTCCCAGCTCGACTGGAGAAAGCAGAGGTCCTCATGAAGCTACCTTCCTCTTCGGCAGTGGGAGCCGGTGGTCTGATCCTTGGGCTCCTGGTGACAGCAGCCCTCTCGGCAGGCCCCCTTCGCCCCAGCGCCAGCCCCGACGCAGACACCGTCGCCCGCCAGCACCTGCAAGAGCATCGGCAGGAGCTCGGACTCCTCGCCTCGGACATCCAAGACATTCACACGAGCCACTCCTTCACCGACCGTCACAACGGCCTGACCCACGTCTACCTCCAGCAGCGCTACGACGGCATCGATGTGCACAACGGCCTGTTCAACGTCGCCGTCACCGCGGACGGGCGAGTTCTTGCCACCGGCGACCGCTTCGTCAGCGGCCTCGCCTCCGCGGCCCGGGACCAGGAGGTGGCCACCAGCGCCGCCGAGGCCGCCGCTACCGCCGCTGGCTATCTCGGCCTCAAAGTGACCGCGCCTTTCGAGACCCTCTCCTTCGCCGGCGGTCCGGCGCGGAGCACGACCCTCTCCGACGGCGGCATCGCTGCCCGGCCGGTGGAGGCGCAGCTGGTCTGGCTGCCCACCGGCGCCACCGTGCGCCTGGCCTGGCGCCTCGAAATCGAAGAGGTCGGCGGCCAGCATTGGTGGCTGGCCATGGTGGATGCTCAGACCGGCGCCGACCTCGGCTTCCAGGACCTGGTGATCGAGGACTCTCCTCAAGGCATCGCCGAAGCCATCGCCCGAGACACCTTCCGCACCGCCTCCCGCGTCGCCGCCCTCGAGGACCCGGCGGCCTTCGCCCCCACCGACGGCGCCGAGTACCGCGTCTTCCCCCTGCCCTTCGAGAGCCCCAACGACGGTGGCCGGCAGCTGGTCACCGACGTCGCCGAACCTGTCGCCTCACCCTTCGGCTGGCATGACACCGACGGCATCGCCGGTGCCGAGTTCACCGTCACCCGCGGCAACAACGTCCACGCCTACACCGATCTCGACGCCAACAACGTCCCGGATCCGGGGAGCGATCCCGACGGCGGGCCGTCCCTCCTCTTCGACTTCCCCCTCGACCTCGATCTCGATCCGTCGACCTATCGACCGGCGGCGGTGACCAACCTCTTCTACTGGAACAACGTCATGCACGACGTGGCCTACGGCTACGGCTTCACCGAAGCCGCCGGCAACTTCCAAGTCAACAATTACGGCCGCGGTGGGCTCGGCGGCGACGACGTGCGCGCCGAGGCCCAGGACGGCAGCGGGCTCAACAACGCCAACTTCGGCACCCCCGTCGACGGCTTCCGGCCGCGAATGCAGATGTTCGTGTGGACCAGCCCCTTCCCCAACTTCGTCACCGTCACTTCCCCCGCTGCCATCGCCGGTGACTACCCCGCCACCGGCGCGGTCTTCGGGCCCACCTTCGCCGCCACCGGCCCCATCCCGGGCAACGTCACGGTAGTCAACGACGGCGCCGGCGCTTCCACCAGCGACGGCTGCGAGCCCCTGGTGGGCTTCCCAGCCGGAGACATCGCCCTCATCGACCGCGGCAGCTGTACCTTCGTGCTCAAAGTCAGCAACGCCGAAACCGCCGGCGCCACCGCGGTCATCGTGGCCAACAACAACCCCGGCAATCCCGTCACCATGGGCGGTGCGGATCCGGGCCTCACCATCCCTGCACTGATGGTCAGTCAGGACAACGGCGCCCTGTACAAGGCGAACCTCCCGGTCACCGCCACCCTCCGCGCCAATCCTTTGAACGCCACCAACCGCGACTCCGACCTCGACGCCGGGGTCATCGCCCACGAGTACGGCCACGGCATCTCCAACCGCCTCACCGGCGGCGCCGCCACCGTCTCGTGCTTGAACAACGCCGAGCAGATGGGCGAAGGCTGGAGCGATTGGTTCGCTCTGGCGCTCACCGAGAGCTCCGGCGACCGGCCCAGCACCCCCCGCGGTGTAGGCGCCTATCTGCGCTTCCAGGACGCCGACGGTGCCGGTATCCGGCCCACCCCCTACACCACCGACACCACCGTCAACCCGTCCACCTACGCCGCGGTAGCGGACGTCGCCAACATCAGCCAGCCCCATGGCATCGGCTATGTCTGGAACACCATGCTGTGGGAGATGCACTGGAACCTGGTGGACGCCTACGGCTTCAACCCCGACGTCTACGGTAGCTGGAGCAGCGGCGGCAACAACCTGGCGATGCAGCTGGTGATGGATGGCTTCAAGCTCCAGCCCTGCCAGCCCGGCTTCGTCGACGGCCGCGACGCCATCCTCACCGCCGACCTGGCCCTCACCGGCGGCGCCAACGAATGCGAGATCTGGCGCGCCTTCGCCAAACGCGGTCTCGGCGCCAGCGCCGACCAGGGTTCCTCCTTCAGCCGTCTCGACGGCGTCGAAGCCTTCGACCTGCCGGCGGCCTGCACCGCGGCGGTCTTCGGCGGCTTCGATCCTCCAGTCGACGACGCCCCGACGGTCAACTCCGCCAACGCCGGCTCCACGGTGCCGGTGAAATTCACCCTCTCCGGTGCCCCGAGCCCATTGATCGTCGACTCCCAGCCGGTGGACTGCTCTACCCTGGAGATCACCGGCGAGGCCCCGGCCCCGCCAATCTTCCCCGGCGCCACCGGCATCAAGCAAAGCGGCGACAAATACAGCTTCAACTGGAAGACCGACCCCACCTGGGCCGGCACCTGCCGCCGCCTCACCCTCCGCATCCCCGCCCCCGCCGACGCGGTGGCCTACTTCGCCTTCTTCTGATGGTGCAGTAGCCGAGCAGAGGGCCTAGGAGAAGCCCCCGAGGTGCTCATCGCGCCTCGGGGGTCTGCTCCCGATCCCACTCAACCGAAACCCCGCCATCTCCTCCCCGTTGCGCACCAGCAACAAGTCACCGGCGAGCACCGGGTGATTCCAGGTCTTGCCCTCGATAGCCGGGGCCCGGGCGAGCTCGGCGTAGGCGTCCGGGGTGGCGGAGACGAGGGCCAGCTCTCCCTTTTCGGAGATCACCAGCAGGAGGTGCTGGTCGGGGAGGAGGAGCATCTGGCCGCTGCCGTAGCGGCCGCCCTTCCACCGGCGTTCGCCGGTCTCCAGATCGATGCAGGCCAGGATGCTGCCGTCGAAGCCGTAGGCGTGGCCCTGGTGGACGACGAAGTCGCTGAAGTAGGGCTTGAGGCGATGGGTCGTCCAGCGCTCCTCCACTTTCCACTCGCCGGAGCTCTGGGTTAACGCGACCCTCCGCAGGCCCTTGGACTCGCCGGCGCTGATCAGCAGATCGCCGTCCTCGGTCCATCCCGGCTGGACGATACGGGTAGCGCTGGGCCATTCATACTCCCAGAGCACCGTGCCGTCGGACGGAGCGAAGCTGCGAACGCCGTTCCAGCTCAGCTGCAGTACCTGCTCCAGGCCGCCGACGGTTGCATGGTGGGGTGAGCTATAGCTGCCGCCGGACTCCGGGCCGACCCAGCGGAGCTCGCCGGTGGCGGCATCGTAGGCGGCCAGGGCACCGGCGTGGACCAGGACCGTCTCCCCCACCCCTTCGCTCTGCATCACCAGCGGCGAGCTAGCGAAGCCCCAGCCCGGGACCTCGGCTCCAGTGTCCTCGGTGACATTGCGCGCCCAGAGGACCGTGCCGTCCTCCGCATCCAGAGCGTTGAGCACGCCGGTGGCGCCGAAAGAGTACACCCGCCCACCGCTCAGGGCCGGAGTGGATCGCGGCCCGGCGCCGGCGTTGGCTTCCCAGAAGCGCACCGGATCCGCGTGCTGCCAGACCGGCTCACCGGTGCTAGCGCGATAGCAGGAGACCACCTCTTCCTCACCCCGCTGCTCGTGGGTGTAGAAGAAGTCCCCGCGCACCGCGAAGGACGACCATCCCGGGCCGATGGGCCGGCGCCAGAGCTCTTCCGGCGGCGAGGCAGACCAGTCCGTCGCGATCTGCGTCCCCGGCACCGAGCTATTGCGCTGCGGCCCGCGGAAGCCCGGCCACTCCACCGGAACCGCCGAGGACAGCGCCGCCGTGCCCTCCGCCGAAGCACCGCCGGCCTGCGCCAGAAGCTCCTCTTCGGCGGTGGAGCTCCAGCGCCACTCGAAATCCGTACCCGCGGCGCCGGAAATCCCGTCGCTGCGCACTAATGCCCAACCGACGCACGCCAGCACCAGGCTCGCCACCAGCGCCAGCCGGCGGCGACCGTCCGGGAGGTGACGGGTGAGCACCGCCCACAGCACCAGCGTCAGACTCAACACCGGCACCGCGTAGACGGTGAACATCAAGCCCATCATGCCGGTGGCAATGGATGGGTGAAGGATCTGAGGAGTCAGGGCGATGCCGGCGATCATCAAGGCCAGGGCCCCCAACCGCTCCACCCACGCCGCGCGGCTGAAGAACAGCCACCAGATCATCACCGCCAAACCACCCAGAAGGCCCCCGAAG
>JAXHTF010000101.1 GCA_034211275.1 Acidobacteriota bacterium | reverse complement strand
CACCGCCCAAAGCCACGAGCGGGTGATGGTGGTGGAACTGATGGGTCGCTACGCCGGCTGGATCGCCCTCTACGCCGGCGTCGCCGGTACCGCCGACGTGGTGCTGATCCCGGAGATCCCGTTCTCCATGGACATCGTGTGCGACAAGATCCGTCGCCGGGAGGCCCGAGGCCGTCATTTCAGCATCGTGGTGGTGGCGGAGGGAGCCGTACCGGTGGGCGGTGAGCTGACCTTCCAGGACCACGACTTCGGCCAGAAGCGCCTCGGCGGCATCGCCGAGAAGGTCTCCGACATCATCCACCACCGCACCGGCAAGGAAACCCGCCACCTGGTTCTCGGTCACCTCCAGCGCGGCGGCCAGCCCACCGCCCGGGACCGACTGCTCTCGCTGCGTTTCGGCGCCGCCGCGGTGCGCCTGGCCGCCGCCGGTGAATTCGGCCGCATGGTGGCCCTCAAATCGGGAACCATCCGCTCCGTGCCGCTGGAGGAGGCCACCCGCCGGGTGCGCACCGTTCCTCTGGATTCGGACCTGCTGCAGACCGCCCGCGATCTGGGCACCTGCCTGGGAGATTGATGCGGGACGATCCGGAGCAACCTTCCTCCCCGAAGCAGCTGTCCTTCTTGGAGCAACCGCTGACCCCCAGCGCCCTGGTGCTGGTCAGCGGCGCCCGAGCTGCGGAGGCGGCGTTGCTGGAGGATCTTCGCCGGTTGCTCACCGGCGGCGACCCGCAGCAGCGCCTCGAGAACCTGCGCCGGCCGGTGCGCATCCTGGTCCCCTCCCGCTCCCTCCGCGACCATCTGGCGGCGCGCCTGGTTCAAGAGCTCGGCCACGCCGCCGCCGGCATCGTCTTCCACACCCTCCGCGGCCTCGCCCTGGAAATCCTCGACCACTCCGGCATCGCGGTACCGCAAGGTCCCGGGCTATTCGACGTCTTGGTCCAGCGCATGGCCCGGGAAGAGCCGGCGTTGCGGACGGACCTGGACGATCTGGTCGACGGCTACCGGGCTGTCAGCGGCACCGTCCGCGACTTGCTGGACGCCGGTCTGGCGGACAAGGACCCGCGCCCGGATTCCCAAACCGCCAGCGCGGCGGCGGTGGCGGCGGACGAAGCCCTGGCCGCCGACGGCCCCGGCCTCGCTCCCCACGGTGCCGTCGAGCGAGCCCGGGCGCTGGTGCGGGTCGCCGACCGGGTCGATCAGGCCCAGAAATGGATGAACATCGGCCGCACCACCGATCTGGTGCGCATGGCCCGAGAAACGCTCCTGGAACATCCCGACCCCCAAACGGTGCTGCCGGCCCGGGCGATCCGGGTGGTGGGCTTCGCCGACGCCACCGGCCTCGCCCTCGATCTGCTGGCCACCCTCCTGGGCACCCATCCCACGCGGCTCTATCTGGATCTGCCGCCGGATCCCGGCGCTGCGGATTCCAGTGCCGAGGGGCACGACACCCTGGAAGCCGCCTTCCCCCAGGTCCTGCGGGAGCGCCTGGAGTTGGTGGCCGGAAGCACCGAGACGGCGGAGCAGCCGCCGGTGACGGAAAGCATCCTCCAATGCTTCGAAGCCCCGGGCAGCGATGCCGAAGCCCTGGAAGTGGCGCGGCGGGTGCGCGCCCTGCTGGACGGCGGCCAGGCGCCGGAGGGCATCGCTCTGGTAGCCCGCGACCTCAGCCCCTACCGCCGCGCTCTGCCCTACCATCTGGCGGCCCGCGGCATTCCCTTCTACGCCCCCACCCTGCGCACCGCTCCGGACGCCTCCGGACGCCTCGCCCAGGCCCTGGTGGAGCTGCTGCGACGGCGTGGCGACACGCCGGTGGACCGCTGGCTCGAAGCCCTCGACCTTTCCGCGTTGGCTTCCGCCGCCTCTTCGGATCCGGCGGATCCGGGGGAGAGGGCCACCGGCGCCGCTGAGATGGAGCTACGGTTGGCCCTCCACTCCCTGGGCGCAGGTCGCCTGAGCCAGGTAGCGGAGCTGCGGCCGGAACGGGTTCTGCGCCAACGGGGAGACGGCGCCTTCGGCCTGCCGCTGCCCATGGTGCAGGAGCTGGGCGGCCGGGAGAGCGGCTCCGGAGGCAGCGACGACCGAGACGAAGACTCCGAGGACGCCGCCCCGAGAACCCGACGCCGCTGGCTCGCCGGCGAGCTCCTGGAATCGGCGGTGGACAGCGCGCGGCGCTTGCTCGCCCGCCTCGAATCCTGGCCCGAGGAAGCCGCCGCCGAGCAGCATTTTGAGGCGATGCTGGAGCTCCTGAAGGACGACCTCCACCACGCCACTGAAGAACCCGACGGAGAACCCCTCGAGGATTCAGAAAGCTCCGCACCAGCCCCGGGAGCCCAGGTCGCCACGGATCTTCGGCGATCCCGCGCGCAGATTCCCGGCATTCTCGCCCTGAGCCGGGAGGAGGTCCTGCTCCTCACCGAGCATGCGCTGGCGGATACCGGTCAGCGGAAGCTACCGGGCCGCGGCGGCGGTGTGCGCGTCCTGGATGTCACCGACGCCCGCTCCCTGACCTTCGACCATCTCTTCCTGCTGGGCCTCAACCGCGACCTCTTTCCGCGGGCGGTGCGCGAGGATCCGCTGCTCTCAGACGACCTGCGCCGGCTGCTCCGGCGGGTGCTCCCGGACACGCCGATCAAGAGCCGCGGCCACGACGAGGAACGCTACCTCTTCGCCCAGCTGCTCTCCGCCAGCCCGCGGGTCACCCTCGCCTGGCAGAACGCCGACGACGACGGCAAGCCCCGGGCACCGTCGCCGTTGCTAGCGCGGCTGCGCTGGGGCCGTAGCGCCCTGCCCGAGCCCCAACGAGCCCGCACCCTCGTCGACCCACCGGCGGAAGATCGCGGGGAGCTGCGCCGGCCGGCCCGAGAACACGCCGCCCTCGCCGGCCTCTACGGGGAGCGCAAAGACCTCGACGCTTTGCTCCCCCAGGCCGCCGCCGAGGCTCTCTTCGCCGCCGAAGAACCCATCGCCCCGGACGACCCAGTCGCCGCGGAAGAGCCAGTCGCCGCGGAAGAGCCCCCCGACGGCGACCGCCGAATGGTGGCCGCAACCCGCTGGGCCCGAGCCCTCGCCGATGGCCTGGAAGAGCTCGAACCCGGACTGCCGGAACCGCCGCCGGGGCCGTTCTTCGGTTTTCTCGGCGCCGTCCCGAGCACCGGAGATCCACGGCGGCGAGAGCTTTGGATCACCCACCTGGAACGCTTTGCCGGCTGCCCCTGGCAAACCTTCTTGCAGCGTCTCTTGGGAGTGGAACCGATCCCGGACCCCTGGACCGCACTGCCGGAGATCAACCCCCTGCTGGTGGGGCAGCTGGTCCACGGCGTGCTGGAGGCCATCGTGGAGGCTGCCACCGGCGGCGGCGACGGCACCAGCAGGACCCGGCGCCCCTCGCCGGCGGATCTGTCGCAGGTGCTGAACGCTCCCCCGGCGGAGGTCCCCTGGCCCGGGGAAGAAGAGCTGGAGCGGCTAATCCTGGAGCGCGCCCGGGAGCTGCTGCTGGAGGAGGGCATCGGCCTCCCCGGCCTTGCTCAGCCTCTGGCCCGGCGCTGCCGCCCATTCCTGGAAGCCGCTCGGCAACATCTGTGGCCGGAGGAAGGGCCACCGCTCCTCGCCTGGGGCGCGGAGCTGGTGGGCGCCGTGGAACTTCCTGCCCCTGCCGAGACAGAGGAGAGCGAAGGGTCCGGAACCCGCCGCCTGCGCTTTCGCGCCGACCTGGTGGCCCGCCGTCCCGGAGCAGAACCGGAGGCCGGCACCGCCCCCTGGCTGGTGGATTTCAAGACCGGCAAGCCACCCAGCGAGGCCAAGAGACCCGATACCCGAGCCCGCCACTTCCGCCGGGGGGTGGCCCAGGGGCGATTGTTGCAGGCGGTGGCCTACGCCCTCGCCGGGGGCTCGGGATCCAAGGCGGCGGCGGGGAGCTATCTCTTCCTGCGGCCCCAGCTGGAGGAGGAGCATCGGGAGGTCACGGTGGAGGCCGGCGGCAGCGATCTCGCACCGGTCTTTCTGGGGGCAGCGGGCAGCGCCCTGGCGGGCTGGGACGCCGGCACCTTCTTCCCCCGGCTGGTGGATCCTTCGACCCTGCAAGAGCCCCCTCGGTGCCAATGGTGCACGGTCTCCGAAGCCTGCCTGCGGGGAGACTCCGGCAGCCGGCGGCGCCTCCTCGAAGGCGCCGAGCGCCTCGCCCGCCGGGCGGATGCGGACCTCGCACCCACCGAGCGTGCCTTCCTCGACGCCTGGAATCTGCCCCGGGGCGAAGAGCCGGAGAGAGGCGGCGGATCATGAGCCCAAAGAGTTTCGAAGGCCCCGAAAGCTCCGAGAAACTCGAGAGCCTCGACGTCCTGGCCGAAGACCGCGCCGCCCGGCGCCTGGCCCAAACCCGCTTCGACCAGCCGCTGGTGCTCGAAGCCGGAGCCGGCACCGGCAAGACCACCACCCTGGTGGCCCGCATCCTCAGCTGGACCCTGGGGGCCGGCTGGGAGCACCATCAGCGGCTCTACGCCGAGGCGGATCGGCCGTCGGAGAGCAGCGCAGCCCGGGACGAGAGGATTGCCGCCGCCGTGCTCCAGCGGGTGGTGGCCATCACCTTCACCGAGGCCGCCGCCGCCGAGATGGCCGGAAGAGTGGGCGAGGAGCTGGCGGCGGTGGCGGACGGTGAGCTGCCGGTCTGGCTGCTGGAGGAAGCCCTCCCCGAGCTTTCTACGCGCACCCGCCGCGCCCGCGCCCTGGCGGGTACTCTGGACCGGCTGGTGGTGCGCACCATCCACGCCTTCTGCCGCGGCCTGCTGGCGGACCACCCCCTGGAAGCCGGCCTGCACCCGGATCTCGAGGTCGACGCCGACGGCCGCATCACCGAGCAGCTGTGCCGCGAAACCGTCCTCGCTTCCCTGACCCAAGCCTACGGCGAGCCCGGCGACGAAAGCGCCCTGGCCCTGGCGGCGGACGAGCACGGCCCGGAGAGCGTCGCCGAGACCCTCACCACCCTCGTCGCTGCCGGCGCCCGCTCCGAGGACTTCGACGCCGTCCCCCTGGGCAGCGCTGCCGTCCAGACCTTCCTCCAGCGCCTGGAGTCGAGCTTCGACGCCTTCTTGGAAGCCGCCGGCGCCCTGGAAGGCGTCTCCAAGCGCAGCCGCCAAACCCTCGCCACTCTGGAGGCGGCTCGAGGGGCCCGGCGGCGGCTGGAATCGGAAGTGTCGGAAGCCGGCGGCGAGGAGGAACGAGAGCCGTGGCAGCGCCTACAGTCCCTGGTGGAAGACCTGCGCGCCGGCTGGGACGACAAAGACCTCTCGCGGCTGCGGGATTGGAGCCGTGGCACGTTCAACAAATCCGAAGGGGACGCGCTGGGCGCCGCCGGCGGCAGGTCCGTGCAGTCCGCCGCCGGCACCCTCTACCCGCTGCTTCGCCACACCCTGCGCCTGGAGCCGGCACGACTGCATCACGGTCGCCGAGTGCTGCGGCCGCTGCTGGCAAGCGTGCGGCGGCAGCTGAGAGCCCGCGGCGCGGTGACCTTCCCGGATCTGCTGCTCGAAGCCCGCGACCTGCTGATCCGTCGGGACGGCGTGCGCCGCAAAGTCCAGCGCGGCATCGACCAGCTGCTGGTAGACGAATTCCAGGACACCGACGACCTGCAATGCGAGCTGCTCCGAGCCCTCGCCTTGGAGGGGCCGGAGAAGGAACGCCCCGGACTCTTCCTGGTGGGCGACCCCAAGCAGAGCATCTACGGCTGGCGCAGCGCCGACCTGGCAGCCTACGACGGCTTTCTCGAAGCGGTACGCAAGGCTGGTGGAACGGTGTTGCCGCTGAGCGAGAACTTCCGCTCCGTGCCGGCGATCCTCGACGAGGTCAACCGCACGGTGGAGCCGGTGATGGTGGAGGCCCACGGTCTGCAGCCGCGCTTCGAACCGCTAGTGCCCTGCCAGCGCCTGGCGGACAAGCCCGGCTTCGCCCACGGCGCCTGGGCACCGGTGGAGCATTGGGTCTCCTGGCGGCGGGATGAGGAAGGGGCCGAGGGCGAGGAGCCCACCCCACCTTCCTCGGGTCCGCCGACTGGCCCAAAGACTCGCGCCGCCGACGCGGTGGCGGTGGAGGCGGCGGCGGTGGCCCGGGACCTGCTGCGGCTGCGCCGGCGGGAGAACGTCCCCTGGGGAGAAGTAGCCCTGCTGCTGCGCAGTACCGGCGACCTGGACGACTACCTGGAAGCCCTGCGCCGCGCGGGCATCCCCTTCGCCGTCGGCCGCGACAAGCAATACTACCGCCGGCGGGAGATCATCGACGCCGCGGCGCTGGTGCGGGCGATTCTCGACCCCGGCGACCCGGTGGCGCTGCTAGCGGTGCTGCGCTCTCCCATGGCCGTCGTCCCCGACGCCGCCCTGGTGCCCCTGTGGAACCAGAGCCTGCCGCGGCTGGCGGCGGAGAACCGGCTGCCGGAGCTTCGCCGGGCGGTGGCGGAAGCGGCACGGCGCACGCCCCGGGACGTTCCCGGGCTGGATCGCATCCCGGCCTGGCCGGAGGCCGCCGCCAAGGCCCTGGAGCATCTGGTGCTCCTGCGCCGTAGTTACCACCACGAGCCCGCCGACTGCTTCCTGGAACGCCTCCGGGCCACCTTCCTCCAGGAGGTGCTGGAGAGCGGCCGCTACCTCGGCCGCCATCGCCTCGCCAACCTGGACCGCTTTTTCCGCCAGCTCCACGAGGTCCTGACGGAGGGTGGCGACATCCCCGGCCTGCTGCGGCTGCTGCGGCGCAGCGTCGCCGAGGCCCAGGACGCCGAAGAAGCCCGCCCCCCCAGCGCCGAGAACGACGCCGTCCAGGTGCTCACTATCCACGGGGCCAAGGGCCTGGACTTCCAACACGTTTACCTGCTCCAGCTGCACAAACAGCCGCCACCGCCGGACTTCGACCTCCGCCCACAGCTCAAACGCCGGCGGCAGAGTACCGAATACCGCATCTTCGGCGCCGCCACCCTCGCCTTCGACGCCGTGCAGGAGGAGGAAGCGGCGGTGGCGGCGGCGGAACGGGTGCGGCTGCTCTACGTCGCCATGACCCGCGCCAAGGAGCGCATGGTCCTCGCCGGCTGCTGGTCCGGCTCGACCGAACCGACGCCGCCGGATCAGGCCTCCACCCTGCTCCAACTCCTCGCCCACCGCCAGCCCCCGGCCCCGGATCTGGGAGAGCTCTTCGCTCAGCCGGCAGCCACCGCCAGTCACCACGAGGCGGCCCAGACCCGCTGGATCTTCCCGGATTTGCTGGACGCGGACGCCGACGACGAGCCCTGGACCGGCAGTGCCGTCGGCGCCCTGCCGGCGCCGGCGCAGGTGCGCCGTGGAATCCAAGAGCTGCGGCGTCTCCAGGCCGCGGCCCGGCGGCATATGCAGCGGCCGGTGAGCCGCGCCGCCTCCGCCGAGGCCCATCGGCGGTTGGAGCGGGTGCTGGAGGAGGACAGCGAGACATCCCTCCGGTCCAGCGCCACCGGCGAAGCCCAACGCCCCCGGCCGGCGGCGGGGCGCCAGATCGCCATGGCCACCGGTTCGGTGGTGCACCGCATCCTCGAGACCCTGCGGCTGGAAGCTCCCGCGGAAGAAGAGTGGCAGCGCCAAGCCTCGAATCTGCCGGCCTACGCTGCCGCGGTGCAGCCGACGAGACCGGAGCCGGGGATGCCGGAGCCGGGGATGCTGGACGAGGTCCTCGAGGCGGGGGAGAGCTGGCTGCAACGCTTGCAGAGCTCCCGGCTGGCGGCTCGGCTCTTCGAGCTGGGGGAGGACGCGGTGCTCGCCCGCGAGCTGTCGGTGCTGCTGCCCCCAGAGCCGGTACTGCGAGAACCGGCGCTGAAAGACCCGCAGCTCGGTGACAACTCGGCGGTCGGATTCGTCTCCGGAATCATCGATCTGGTCTATCGCGATCCGGAGACCGGTGAGGTGGTGCTGGCGGACTTCAAGACCGACGAGATCGCCGACGGCGACGACGGCCTGCAACGCCGTACCGACGCCTACCGCAGCCAGGGGGAAATCTACCGGCGGGCACTGAAGGAGGCCCTCAGCCTCCCCGTAGCGCCCCGCTTCGAGCTCTGGTATCTATATGCCGACCGCATCGTCGTAGCTCTTCCCGCCGGCGACGGCTGATCTGTTACCGACTCCTCTCACCCTGCAACCTAGGAGAGTGCCATGCTTCGATCCTTCATCGTCCTGATCACCACCGCCGCCGTCGCCCTGCTCATCGCCTGTCAGCCGCCGACGGAAGAGACCGCCGGTCCCGAGGCCAGCGGCGAGACCCTACCCCGCATCGAGAATCAGCAGCTCGGCCTCGCCGTCGGCGCCGTCCCCACCCAGTGGAAAGTGGTGAGCGGTGAAGGCGAGACCATCCGCCTGGAGCATCTGGACGAGACCGGTGCCGCCGACGGAGAGCTGTGGATCGAGACCCGCTCGCCGGAGGTGGGCGGCGTCAACCTGGTCAACATGATCAAGCAGTCCCAGGCCGACTACGAGGCGATGGAAGAGGGAGTGTTCAAGGGCCAGGTCGAGCTGGGCACCCAATTCGGCAACGCCTTCAGCGTCCGCGGGCAGTTCAACGAAGCCGGCCAGGCCTACGAGGAGCGGCAGATCTTCAGCGTCCACCCGGCGCAGCGGGACCTGGCCCTGGTAATGGTCTATCGCTACCCCGCCCCGGCCAACACCCGAGAGCGTACCGAGGAGATGCTCGCGCTCTTCTCCGAGCTGGAGGACCTCTCCTTCCAGCCGGGGGGCAGCGAGCCGGCTAGCGGTGAAGCCGCCGAGCCAGCGGCCGACGCCACCGGCACGAACGGCTAAGGAAGGCGGCTGCAGAGCAGTGGTGGGCTGGCGCCCACCCTGCGGCCGAGCCCGAGGCCATCCAGCCCGCGACAGGCACACATACAAAACGCGGCGAGGGGGAAACCCCATCGCCGCGTTTTTGGATCGCCGGTGGACCGTCTAGGTCCAGCGGTCAGCTGACTGCTCAGCCTTCGGAATCGTCGTCGTCGTCATCGTCGTCGTCATCATCATCGTCGCCGCAGGGGCCGATGGTGTCGCCGTGATTCGCGACGTGCGCGTCCACCGCCGGCGCAGCGACGGTGATCTCGTGGGCGTTGGCGGGATTGCCCGGCGGAATGTGACAGATGGTGATCTTGACGTTCCCCTTGCCAGCTTCCGCGGCCGGAGTGAAGAGGACCATCTGAGCCAGCATCATGCAGACCACTGCCAGCAGCAGCGCCATACCGTAGAACCCCCGGCGTCCAAATTTCAACTCATTCATAGTTCGAGTCTCCCTTACTTGGTGTCAGAACGTTGGCCCAAAACCTACCGTCTGACGGATTCAAAAAATGCCTTGATCGTCCTGGGGGGACTACACATAATCATTGTAATGGCCGGAGCGATAATTTACCAGCTTATGAGCGGTTCAGAATCTCCTCCAGCTGAAAATCGACTATCACTACAGATAAATTCCTCTTGCGAGGCCCTCACTATAGCCTTATGCCAAAAAAGCAGCAAATCGGGACAGAAAGATCGAAAACGGCTTAGACCGCGACCTCTTGATCCCGATACTGCAGCAGATAGAGCTTGTGGTAGATGCCCCGGAGGGCCAGTAGCTCTTGGTGGGTTCCCTGCTCCCGCACCTCACCCTTGTGCATCACCAGAATACGATCCGCCTTCTGAATGGTGGACAGGCGATGGGCGATGACGATGGAGGTACGCCCTTCGAGCAGACGGTCGAGAGCTTGTTGGATGAGCTGCTCGGTCTCGGTGTCGATGGAGGAAGTGGCCTCGTCGAGGATCAGGATGCGCGGGTCGAAGGCCAGGGCCCGGGCGAAGGCGATGAGCTGTTTCTGCCCCACCGACAGACCGGCGCCGCGCTCCCGCACCGGAGCGTCGAAGCCCTCTGGCAGGCGTTCGATGAAGTCCAGGGCGCGCACCTCACCGGCGGCCCAGCGCAGCCGCTCCTCGTCCACCGACGATTCTCCCAGGCCGATATTGGCGCCGATGGTTCCGGAGAAGAGAAATACGTCCTGGAGCACCATGCCCACGGATCGGCGCAGACGGTCCAGATCCCACTCCCGCACGTCCACCCCGTCCAACCGCACCGCGCCCTGGTCGACGTCGTAGAAGCGCAGCAGCAGGTTGGCCAGCGTCGACTTGCCGGCTCCGGTGTGCCCCACCACCGCCAGGGTCTCTCCGGGCTCGAGGCGGAAGGAGATGCCCCGCAGCACCGGCTCATCCTCCTTATAAGCGAATTCCACCGAGTCGAATTCGATGGCTCCCTCGACCTTCTCGGGCCGATAGGGCTCCGCCGGCGAGGCGATCTCCACCGGCCGGTCGAGGAGGGCGAAGATACGCTCGGAGCTCGCCATGGCTCCCTGGAGGATGTTGTACTTCTCGCTCAGATCCGCCAGCGGCTGGTAGAACTGCCGGGCGTATTGGAGGAAGGCGATGAGAGCTCCCAGGGAGAGCACGTTGCGCATCACCTGGCCGCCGCCGTACCAAATCAGCAGCGCGACTCCGATGGCGGTGATGAGCTCCACCATGGGGTAGTAGACGGCGTAGTAGAAGATCGCCTCGACATTGGCGCCCCGGTGATCCTCATTGATGTCCCGGAATTCGTCGAGGGAACGCTTCTCGCGATTGAATAGCTGCACCACCGACATGCCGGTGATGTGCTCCTGAAGGTACGCGTTGATGCGCGCGATGCGCACCCGCACCTGGCGATAGCGCTGGCGGGCCCGTACCTTGAACCACAGGGTCAGAGCCAGCAGCAGCGGCAGGATGGAAAACGCCACCAGGGCCAGCTGCCAGTTGAGCCAGAAGAGCACGCCGACGATGCCCACCAAGAGCATCACGTCGCCGAAGATGGACACCAAGCCGGCGGTGAAGAGCTCGTTGAGGGCCGCCACGTCGGTGGTCACCCGGGTCACTAGCCGGCCGATGGGATTGCGGTCGAAGTAGGACACCGGCAACCGCTGGAGGCGGGCGAAGACCTCCTGCCGCAGGTCGTACATGATGTACTGCCCCATCAGCTCCATCACGTAGCCCTGCAGGTAGAGCACGGCGAAGGTCAGCAGGAGAGCGGCAAAGTACACCGCCGCCACCACCATGACCCCCGTCACCGGGCCGACCTCCACCGCCCAATGGGATTGCAGCCAGGCCACCGGTGGAGACAACTTCTCCGCCTGCTCCGGCGCGATGAATAGATCGATGGCCACCGCCAGGGACAGCGGCCCCACCAGCTGCAGCAGGGCGGAGACGAGAATCAGGGCCACCGCCAGCACGGTCATGCCGCGGTGCGGGCGCAGATACGCCAGCAGCCGGCGCATCAGCCGCGCGTCGTATACCTTGCCGAGACTTTCTTCCGGGTTGACTTCCTCAGGCACGCTCACCCGGGTACCTTACCCCAACTCGCCCCCCGCTCCCGCACCGGTCCTGCCTCCACACTCCCCCTTGCACCACTACCCACTGGGCGGGGAGTAAAAGTCCATGGGAGCGAGCTCTCGTTTGTCCCGCTTTCGTAACTTTTAGCACTTCCTTCGCAGCGAACCACTCATCTGCTGGTGGCGAGGTCGGAGGGGATCCGGTAGCTCGGTGAGCGTTGGTCGATGTTTGAACCGACCGGCTCCTTGAGCTGTAGGGCTTCCTGTCGTCCCACCGCTGGTATGTACCGCGGCGTTTCCGCGTGCAACGCGCCGCGAGTCCCGAAGCTCCGCTCAACGGTCCATTCCAACCGACCGCGCTCCTCGAAGGAGGGTCGGACACGGCGGAGGCGTCTGTTCCAGGTCGCTGGAGGCCCCAATCTCGAGGGATCCAGGCCTCCAATATTATTTCACTCTGGTTTTTCAGAGGAGTTTTGAATGTTGTCTAGAGATGTGTATGCCCCCGGCCGCAAGATGCTGCGGCACCTGGCGCGATTCAGCGCCCTGGCCCTCATCGTGGCGGCGCCTGCTGGCGTCGCCACCGGCATCGCCCACTCCCACGAGGCGCGCAACTACGACGCCCGCATCGCCGCCGGCGCCGAGGCCGCCATCAGCCCCAGCGCCTCCCAGCTGCAGTCCATCGACGCTCTCGAGCGTCAAATCCCCGAGCTGGCGGTGGAGTTCGAGCCCACCACCGGCGCCACCCGCAGCCTTTACAACCGCGTCGGCTTCCTCACGCCGCCGGCCCATGGCGAGGCCATGGACCTGGCCATGGAGTACGTCGGTGCCCACCTCAAGACCCTGGGGCTCACCGAGGCCGATCTGGCCAACTACGAAGTCACCGACAACGTCTACTCGCAGGTTTCCGGCACCACCCACATTTACCTGCGCCAGACCCATGCCGGCCTGCCGGTCTACAACGGCCAGCTGCACATCAACGTCACCCGCGACGGCCAGATCCTGAGCGTCAACAACGCCTTCGTGCCGCAGCTGGCCAGCGCCGTCAACACCACCGAGCCGGGCGTTACCGCCGCCGACGCGGTGAGCGGTTTCGCCCAGCACCTGGGCCTGCCCACCACCGTGCGCGAGACCGGTATCCGCGGTGACGCCAGCCCCAGCCAGCGCACCACCCTGAGCGCCGAGGGACTGTCCACCAGCCCGGTGCGCGCCGAGCTCATGTGGCTGCCGGTGAGCGCCGGCGACGTCCGCCTGGTGTGGAACTTCCAGGCCGAGACCCCGGACGGTCAGCACTTCTACGACGCGACGGTGGATGCGGTCACCGGGCAGACCATGACCCGCTTCGACTGGACCAACTCCGGCACCTACCGCGTCTACGAGCAGCCGGTGGAGAGCCCCATCCACACCAGCCCGTCGCCGCCCTCCGACGCCCGCACCCTGGCGGTCAATCCCGAGGACTCCACGGCTTCCCCCAACGGCTGGTTCAGCGGCGGCACCATGGACGGCAACAACGTCCACGCCTGCAACGACAACGTGTCCAACAACTCCTGCGACTCCAATCCGCAGTGCTCCGGCACCACCTGCGACTTCTCCATCAATCTCAGCTCCGCGCCGTCTAACTCCATTCCGGCGGCGGTGGCCAACCTGTTCTACTGGAACAACATCATTCACGACATCCAGTACCAGTACGGCTTCGACGAGGCCGGCGGTAACTTCCAGGAGAACAACTTCGGCAACGGCGGCGCCGGCTCCGACTCGGTGAACGCCGACGCCCAGGACGGCGGCGGCAACTGCAACGCCAACTTCGCCACCCCCACCGACGGCGGCAACCCCCGGATGCAGATGTACACCTGCAACCAGGCCAGCCCGTCCCGGGACGGCGACTATGACAACGGCGTCATCGTCCACGAGTACGGCCATGGCATCTCCATCCGCCAGGTGGGTGGTCCCAACAACTCCAGCTGCTTGAACAACAGCCAGCAGGCCGGTGAGGGCTGGAGCGACTGGCTCGGCCTCGTCTACACCGCCAAGGCCAGCGACACCGGTCCCCAGGCCCGCGGCATTGGCGCCTATCTCTTCGGCCTCTCGGCCAACGGCGGCACCATTCGCGACCTGCCCTACTCCACCAGCAACTCGGTGAACAACTGGACCTACTCCTCCATCGGCGGAGCCAGCATTCCTCACGGCATCGGCTCGCGCTGGGCCCAGGGCATCTGGGAGGTCTATTGGGCGCTGGTCGACAAGTGGGGCTTCGAGAGCGACCTGGTCAACTTCAACATCAACGACCCCAACGAAGCGGGCAACAAGCGCGCGATGTTCTACATCAACGAGGGTCTGAAGAACACCGCCTGCTCGCCGACCTTCATCAACAACCGGGACGGCATCATCCAGGCCGCCACCGCCAGCTTCAACGGCGAGGACGTGTGCACCATCTGGGAGGCCTTCGCGGCCTTCGGCCTGGGCACCAACGCCTCCACCGGCGGTTCCAACTCCACCAGCGCCACCAACGGATTCAACATCCCGGCGGCCTGCGACGATCCGCCGCCCCCGCCGCCGACCTGCGACAACGTGCTGCACAGCGCGAGCTTCGAAAGCGGCAGCGACGGCTGGACCAACAACGGTGCCAGCACCTGCTCCACCGGTAGCTTCGTCCAGGGCACCCCGACTCAGGTCACCAACGGCGGCGTCGTCACCCAGGTGGGTGGAGCCGCTTCCGGCACCGGTGCCTGGTTCACCGCCACCAACTCCTCCGCCGGCGTCAACGACGTCGACGGCGGCACCTGCGACACCCGCTCGCCTTCCGTGGCCGCCGCCGCGGGTCAGGTGACCATCACCTTCGACTACTTCCACGGCCAGCGCGACGCCGGAGGCGACTCCAGCGACGGCTTCGTGGTGGACGTGCTGAACAACGGCACCGTCATCGACACCGTCGTCAACTTCGGCGATGTCACCAGCAACGCCGCCTGGACCCAGGCTTCCACCACGGTGAACCTGGCCAGCGCCGGCAACATCCAGCTGCGGGTCCGCGCCACCGACGGCACGGCCAGCGGCGACCTGGTGGAGGGTGGCATCGACAACGTGCAGATCTGCGGAGACGAGGGTGATCCCCCGCCGCCGACCGGTTGCACCGTCGAGGACAGCTTCGAGGCCGGTGCCACCGGCTGGTTCATCGATGGTTCCAGCACCTGCTCCACGGGCACCTACGTCCTGGGCAACCCGACCCAGCAGGTGAGCACCGTGATCACCCAGCCCGCCGGCTCCGCCACGGGTTCCAACTCCATCTTCACCGCCACCAACAGCAGCGCCGGCGTCGACGATGTCGACGGCGGCAACTGCGTCCTCGGTTCGCCCACCTGGTCCGTGTCCAGCGCCTCCACTCTGTCGGTGGCGTACTTCCACGGCCAGCGGGACACCGGCGACGACGCCTCCGGGGACTTCTTCCGGGTCGAGTACTCGCTCAACGGCGGCTCGTCCTGGAACACCCTGGTGTCCAACGGTGACACCCGGTCGGTGGCCTCCTGGTCCACCGCCACCGCCTCCGTCCCCGCCGGCTCCTCGGTGGCTCTGCGAGTGCAGTGCTCCGACGGCTCCGGCCCCGGCGACATCGTAGAGTGCGGTATCGACGACGTGTCCATCTGCGACAACTGACGTCGTCGATCCCCTAGTCTGCTCTTGCCCCCCGGCTCGTGCCGGGGGGCTTTTTCATGGCCGAAAAAACTTGTTGGCCGTATCGCCGTATGCTATTTTGACATCATGCTGCAAACACTACGCTCCGACTCGAAACCTCGGCGCCGGTCTGCCGCCTCCAGGCTGCCCGCCCCCGCCGGATCCCTCTTTCTCTTCTGTTTGACTCTGCTGGCTGTGACGATCCTCGCCTTGGCTGTGCCAGGGGTCGTGCAGGCCCAGCAAAGCTCCTGGCAGAGTCTCGGCCCCGAGAGCGGAGAGGTGCTGACGCTGTTGCCGGATCCGGTGCTCGAGGACGTGGTCTATGCCGGCACCGTGGGCGGCAACGTCTTCGTCAGCGAGGATGCCGGCACCAGCTGGCAGCTCCTCGCCTCCGGACTGCTCACCGACCGGGTCAACGACCTGGCCAAAGGCAACACCGCCAACGCCTCCCTCTTCGCCGCCACGGACCATGGTGTCTACCGCCTGGCCGCGGGAGCTGACCAGTGGGTTTCCGTCAGTGACGACCTGCCCGGCACCGAGGTGTTTAGTCTGGTGGTGCACCCGGCGGCCCCGGGAACCGTCTATGCCTCCATGCTCCCGGGCTCCGGATCCAGTCTCTATCAGATCTACCGTTCCTCCAATTCCGGCCTCGACTGGACCTTGGTCAGCGGTGGCCGTCAGTTCAGCGGCCCCTTGGCCATCTCCCCTAGCACGCCGACAGTGCTCTATGCCGGCGGCTACGACGGGATCTACCGCTCCCTGGACGACGGCGACTTTTGGCTGCGGACCTCCAACGGACTTCCCTTCAGTACCTTCATCACCGATTTGGCCGTCGATCCCGACGCATCGGGAACGGTCTACGCCACCACTTGGGCCATCAGCTCCCCCACCGTCCCGGTATTCAAGAGCGTCAACCTGGGCGACACCTGGACGCCCGTCAGCCTGGGCCTGGAGGACGCCGGCGTCTCCTTCGGTCGCCTGGCCATCGATCCCCAGGATTCGTCGACCCTCTACGTCGGCGGCAACTTCGGCGTCTTCCGCAGCACCAACAGCGGAGGTACCTGGCAGGCAGCGAACTCCGCGCCGGCGAACCGGGCGGTGCTCTCCATCTCCGTCGACCCGCGCACCGGCGATGTCTATGCCGGCGCCGTGGCGCAGCGGGAGCCCGACTCTCCTGGAGTGCTCCGCTCCACCGACCAGGGGGCCAGCTGGCAAGGTTCGGCAGAAGGCCTGAACGCCAGCTTCATCAGCTCCCTGGCCCCCGATCCGACGGCGGCGGGGCGCTGGCTGGTGAGCCTCGAAGCCGGCGGCCCGCTACGCACGGAGAACGGCGGCGGCACCTGGAGCCCCTCCGACAACGGCCTCGACCGCCCGCTGACCGGCCCCATCGTGCGCGCCGGTCAAGATCCCCAAACCCTCTACGTTCTCGCCGGTGACCGGAGATCCGGCCTCAACCAGATCTACCGCAGCATCGACGGCGGTGCCAGCTGGGAGGCCCGAGGCGAAGAGGGGGAGTGCTGCCGAAGCGCCCTGACGGTGGATCCTCAGGATTCATCGGTGGTCTATTGGTTCGAGAACGACGCGCTGCAACGAAGCCTCGACGGCGGCCTCACCTCGACACAGGTCGGCCTCGCGCCGTACGGCCCCTCGGTGCTGAAATTCCACCCCAGCCAGCCCGACACTCTGCTCATCGGCGTGTCCCGGGATTCCGGGCTGCCGGTCTCTCCCCCCATCATCTTCTCGGAGCTCTACCGCAGCGTCGACGGCGGAGTCACCTGGGATTTGGTCCTCGAACCGGGCTTCGACAGCAGCGCCGGCGGCTGGGCCATCCACTTCGACCCGCACAATCCGAGCCGTGTGCTCGCCGGCTACACCAGCTTTCTGAGCGGCCGTCTGCTGCGCAGTCTGGACGGCGGCAGCACCTGGGAGGATCTCGATCCACCGGAAGATGCGGGCATCCAGACCCTATTGGCTGATCCGGACATTCCCGGCCGCTGGTACGCCGGCACCAACGACCAAGGAGTCTTTCGGTCGGTGGACGGAGGCAGCACCTGGAGTCCCTGGAACCAGGGTCTCGCCGCCGCCGACGTGACGGCCTTTGCCCTCGATCCCTTCGATCCCCAGATCCTCTGGGCGGGCACCTCCGGCGGCGGTGCGTTCTCGCTGGTTCGGGATCCGGCTCTGCCCTGCGTGTCGAGCCAAGCTTCGCTCTGCCTGCTGGGACGATTCCAGGTGGAAGTGGATTGGCAGGACCCCCGCGGCAACGCGGGCACGGGCAAGACCCTATCCCTATCGGACGTCACCGGCGCCTTCTGGTTCTTCCAGCCGGACAATCTGGAGCTGGCGGTGAAAATCCTGGACGGTCGCCGCATCAACGGCCACTTCTGGGTCTTCTACGGGGCGCTGTCGACGGTGTCCTACGAGCTGGTGGTCACCGACACCATTACCGGCAGGGTAAGCCGCTACGAGAATCCCGCCGGACGCCTCGCCAGCGTCGGAGACACCCGCGCCTTCCAGAGCGTCACCGGAGTCTCGCCGGCACCGCTGAACGCTCTCGCGTCCTTGGAATCGGATTCCCTGGATTTGGGCCAGATCCAGGCGGGGCTGAACGACGCCCTCGGCGCCGGCGCTCTCTCCAGTGCGCCCGAGGCCACTTCCCACGAGCCGCTGGTGCTGGGGGACGGGCGCTTCGAGATCGAAGTTTCCTGGCACACTCCCCAAGGTGCCCAAGGCCAAGGCAGCGGCATCGCCCTCACCGAGGACAGCGGCGGCCTGTGGTTCTTCCAGCCGGAAAACCTGGAGGTCTTCGTCAAGGTGCTCGACGGGCGCAGCATCAACGGCCGTTTCTGGGTCTTCTATGGCTCCCTCACCAACGTCGGCTTCGATCTCCTGATCACCGACACGGAAACCGGCGTCACCCGTCAGTACAGCAATCCGGCGGGCAACTTCGGCAGCCGGGGAGACGTGCGGGCTTTCTAACTCGCCCAGGCAAAAAACAAGCCCGCTCCCGCGGGGGACGGGGCGGGCTCGGAACCATCCTGGCAAGAGACTGCTAGCCGGCGGTCGTGTCCTTGATCTCGGCGGCGGGAGCGTTCTTCTTCACCGACGCGATACCGTTCTCCATGGAGTCCTTGGCAGCGTACATCTGGCTGGTGCCGATGACCTGCTTGTTGGCCGCCAGCAGGTTGAAGAAGTGCTTGCCGTTGGAAGATTCCTTGCGCTCGTAGTTGCCGTCATTGCCGCTGTTGGTCTTCACCGACTCGATGCCGTTCTTGCATCCGGACTTGTTGGCATAGCCCTGGCTCGAGAGGATCACCTGGCCGTTGGCAGCGGTCAGATTGAACCGATACTTGTCCTGCTTGTCCGTAGAGATCTCGAAGCGCGGATGCTTAGCCATGGGAGGGGTCTCCTTGTCGACAATTGATCTGTTCGTTGACTTGCTCCAATGCTACCGCGGTTCCCCACCAAATCCGAATTGTGCGTCCAGCAAAATCGTTCTCGCGCTGGGGCACCGTGCTACTCTCACTCCTCTTTTGAATCGAAAAAGATGAGGGAAGATAGTGATCCCAGAGCCCACACCGGCGCAGCCTCCCAGAAGACAACCTGCCCGCCACCACAGGCTGCGAAAGCCGGTCCCGATCCGGACGGCCAGGATCTGGCCGCTGATGATCCGGACGCTGATGATCTGGAAAGTGGTGCCGGCAGCCCTGGTACCGTCAGCCTTGGTGTTGGCAGCCCTGCTCTCCGCCCTTCCCGCCGCCGCCCAGCCGCTGACCATTCCCCGCTTCGATTTCAGCTTCTCCAATCCCGGAGCCCGTAGCCAGGGCTTCGGCGGCGCCTTCGCCGCCCTCGCCGACGACGCCACCGCCGCCTACGCCAACCCCGCCGGCCTGGTGCAGCTGACCGAAACGGAGGTCTCGGTGGAGGCCCGGCTGTGGGGCCGCTCGCCGGAGTTCATCGCCGGCGGCCGCGCCGACGGCAACGCCGTAGGGATGGGGCAGGACACCACCAACGGCCTGCTCTTTGGCGAAGACTCCAGCCAGGACTTCGGCCCGTCCTTCACCTCGGTGGTGATTCCCCGGGGTCGCTGGTCCTTCGCCGTCTACGGGCACCGGCTGGCCAATTTCGAGCAGACCGCCGAGTCCCAGGGCTTCTTCTTCGACGACTCGCCGCCGCCGGGAGCGGTGGGTCGCTTTCCAGCCACCCGCGAGACCGTCGACCTGCGGGTCAACACTGCCGGCCTGGCCGCCGCCTGGCGCGCCTCCGACGCCTGGAGCCTGGGGCTCGCGGTGATCTTCTCCGACGTTTCCCTGACCACCACCTCGTCCGCCTTCCTACCGGACGACGACAGCTCCCAGAGCCTCTTCGGCCCCATCAACTTCCTGCCGGAGCGCCGCATCTCATCGAGCTTCCTCGACATCGACGGTACCGACATCTCCTTCAGCGCCGGTCTTCTCTACCGGCCTTCAGAGCAGATTTCCCTGGGCCTCTTCTACCGCCGAGGAGCCGAGGCCGAAGGCACCGGCCGCTTCGAGACCGGACCGATCTTCGGGGAGCCGCTCACCTTCCGCAACGACGCCCGCCTGGAGGTTCCCAATGTCGCCGGCGCCGGGGTCGCCTACCGCAGCCCCAACGGCCGCATCACCCTCGCCGCCGAGGTAGATCGGGTGGACTACGAAGGTCTGGTGCAGGTGATCAGCGACGAGGACCTGGAGGTCGAAGGCCGCGAGTATCGGAACGCCTGGGACTATCACCTGGGAGCCGAGTACGCACTGCTCCAATCCACCCCCATCATCG
Organism: Acidobacteriota bacterium; assembly: GCA_034211275.1. Taxonomy (NCBI): domain Bacteria; kingdom Pseudomonadati; phylum Acidobacteriota; species Acidobacteriota bacterium. Next base: position 4,654 of record JAXHTF010000101.1, on the reverse strand, counting down.
CCCTGCGGGCGGGTTATTGGGTCGAGTCCAACGGCCAGGATCTCGACGACGAAGACTTCCACCACTACGCCGTCGGCCTGGGCATCGCCGGCGTCGACCTCGCCAGCGTGGGTCTGCCGGACCGCACCCTGCAGATCGACCTGGCGGCAGATTTCTCCTCCCAGGTCGACACCCTCTCGCTGTCGCTGATCTATACCTTCTGAAGTCTCGCCGCCGCGGGGTGAATAGCGACCGATCCGCCAGCCGCTACTTCGCCAACCGCTACTTCGCCAACCGCTACTTCGCCAGCCATCGGCGGTGCAGCGGACTGCGGATCTCCAAGCGCTGATCGTCCCCGGCCGCCAGCCCCTGCAAACGCAGGACCCCCAAGCGCAGCAGGTGCAGCCGCGAGGTCTGGATCTCCGCCGGCGCCGCCTCGAGGCCCAGGGCGTCGAGGGCCGTCGGCTCCTCTCTGGCCGCCAAGGCGGTGAGGATTTGCTGCTCCAGCGGCCCCAGCAGATCGAAGTCGACGGAGAAGAAGAAGGCCACCGTGGGATCCGCCGACACCGAGCGAACAGCGGCGTCCACATCCCCCAGCTCGACGGTCCGCCGGCAGAGCAGCTGGAGCAGGGTCGGGTGGCCGCCGGAGAGCTGGAGGATGCGCTCCGCCACCTGCTCACCCAGGACAGGTGCCTCCGGCGCACTGTCCGGTAGAGGCCGCGAGAGCTGCCGCTGGAAAATCAAAGCGCGGGCGGGGTCCTCGCCCAATGGGCCGAGGTACAGCGGCGGCGCAAAGCCGTGGAGAAACGGAGAGGTATCGTCCCGCTGCTCCGCCAGCTGCCACAGCCGCGGCCCCGACGCCAGCACCGTGCGCACCCCCTCTTGGGAGAGCAACGCCCGCCGCAGCTTGCGCAGCAGCGCCGGCCAGCGCTCGTGAAGGTGCAGCAGCTCCTCCACCTCGTCCCACAGCAGCAAGAGCTTGCGGCCCCGGCGGCGCACCGCCCGGCGCAGCTTCCCCAGGGAGACGAGGAAGTCGTCCGCCTCGACCTCTTCGAGCCCGATCCCCAGCTCCTCCAGCCGCCCCTCCGCATCCGCCAACGCACCGTGGAAGTCCTCGTGCACCTCCTCCGGCTCGACGCTGCCCTGGAGATCCCAGAAGAGCGGGAAATACGAGCTGTCCCTCGAGGTGAGGTACTCCAACTGTTTGAGCATCGAGGTCTTGCCCACCGCCCGCCCACCCAGCAGCCAGACGCCGTTGCGGGGACCGGAGAGGATCTCGCTGATCTCCCGCTGCCGGCCGTAGAAGCGCTCCCCCCGCACCCACTGGCCGACGACGTAAGGCTGGTGGAAGCCGGGGGGCTGGCTATAGCCCGTCGGTGCGGCATCCGCCGGCGAGTCGAAGACGGCGGGGCGGCGGTGGGCGGTCGAGGCGGCGCCGGTGGGCGCCGGCGGCGGGGACTCCCCGGGCGACCTTGTCTCTAGAGCGGAACCTGTCTCGGCGGCGAAACCTGTCTCGGCGGCGGAACTTTCCACTACGGAGGGCTCGGGCCGTTCCGAGGGCTCCGCCACCGGCTCCATCAACAACCGGTAACCGCGCTTGGCGATGGTCTCGATGAAGCGGGGCGAGCGGGCATCGTCTCCCAAGGCCTTGCGCAGCCCGGCGATGGCGCGGGTGATCACCGACTCGGTGATGAAGGTCTCCGGCCACACGGCGTCGGCGATCTCGTCCTTGGACAGCACCCGCCCGGAGTGCTGCGCCAGCAGCCGCAGCACGTCCATCAGCTTGGGCTCCACCCGCACCGTCTCCTCGCCCCGCACCAGGCGGTTCAACGAAGGCTGGACTCGCCAGTCCCCGAGGTACCAATCCGCGAGGTCGCGGGCAGCCTTGCCGGCGGCTTCCGATGCAGGGGGCCCAGAAGAAGGTGGGCCAGAAGAAGGTGAATCGGGCATGGGGGGAGATCTTACACAACCGAAACCCCGCGGCGCCTCGAAAGAGCCCGCGGGGTGCGGCGGGGGACGGCCCCCAGAGCGGCCAAGTACGGATCGGCCAAGTGCGGATCGGCTAAGGCCGCATCGACTAAAAGCGGTAGCCGAAGCCCACGTGGACGATGAACGGGTCGAGGTCGAAGCTGCCCGACTCCTCGTCGCCGAAGACCGGCTCCGCGAGATCCACTTCGGAGATCAGATACGTGGCCCCGCCGTTGAAGAAGAAGCCGCTGTCGCGGATGGGGACATCGAGCCCCAGGTGGGCACCGTAGGCGAAGGAGTCGTCCAGCGCCACGGAGAAGTCCGGCACGGTGTTGGGAGCCCCCAAGGCCTCCCCCCGCACCCGCACCTCCAGGTCGTCGTTGAACAGGTATCCGGCCACCGGGCCGACATAGAGGTCCACCGGGCTGTTGGGAGTCAGATGGATGTTCAGCCGCGCCAGCAGCGCCGTGGTGCCCAGCTCGGTGGTGAGGGTTCCCAGCGGAACCCCTTCAGCGCTGATGGTGTTCTCCGAGCTGAGATCGCTGGCGAGCACCCCGACCTCGATCCCCCACCGCTCCGACCAGCGGTACTCGGCCCCCAGGCCGAAACCGATGTCGCCGTCCAGCTCTTCTTCCCCGGTGGGCTCCACATACGCGCCAGCGACCTTCACCTTCCACCCCGTGTCCTGAGCCAGGGCGTCCCCGGCAACGGCGCCGATGAGGAAGAGGAAGGCCAGCGCGAGACCAGTGCGGGCGAGACTGCGAAAGACGATGTTGTGCGTGCGATTCATGATTCGAATCCCCTTGTTGAATCGGAAGGCTTCATGCGTTTCCGACGACGGGATTCAGCGTACGGAGACGGGGCTTTCGAGGCTTGAGGAAAGGATGAGGGATCGATGAGGTTGTTGCCGGGGGTTGGAGGTCGAGTGATGCTGCAACCCCCCGCGAGGGGTTGAAACCCCTCGCTACTGTATAGCGGCCTCCGTTCCGGAGGACGCCACCGCCAGCCACCCCGAAGCCGGCAAGGATGCCGGCGCTCCCAGGAAGACCAGCTCGCAGAATCTTCTCGTTCCGACGCTCCAGCGGCGGAACCATGACGCGACGCTCCAGCGTCGCAGGGAGCAGGCTTGCTGGTCGAGGCCAGCGCGCCCCGCTGGAGCGGGGCCTGAGCCCCAGCGAGATTCTCAGCCTTTTGGTGCCCACGCTGGAGCATGGGCACCAGCTATCGGGTGGGTGGGGGTTTCGCTCCTGTCAGCCGAAGCCAACCGCCGAGGAGGGTTCCGCCCAAGACCAAGCCGTCGCCCTCGCGGCGCACCAGACCGAGCTCCAACAGCCGCTGGGCCTCGGAAACGGGAGCGGACCCACGGGCGGCGAGCTCGAGGAGGAGCTGGCGCTCCGCCGGGGCCAGAAGGTCGAAGTCGACGGAGAAGAAATGATCCACCGCCCGGTCCGCCGCCACCTGCTCCAGCGCCGCCTCGACGCTGCCCAGCTCGGCGCAGCGTTTGGCGAGGATCTGGAGCAGCATCGGGTGGTTGCCGGCGGCGGTGAGGAGAGCTTGTTCCGCAGCGGCGTCGAGAGCGGGGCGGGCGGCTTCCGGCAGCTGGTCCTGGCGCACCAGGGAGAGAGCTTCGGCATTGGTGAGCACGCCCAGATAGCGGGGCGCACCGCAGCGGCGCAGGAGATCCGGAGGGGGCTCCGGAAAGGGCTGGTCGCAGAGCCGCACCGACGAGGCCAGCACCACCTGCAGCCGGGGGAAAGCATCCAGCGCCCGATGGAGGCCAGCGAGGAGATCCGGATGGGAATCCGCCAGCGCCGCCAGCTCGTCGACCTCGTCGCAGAGCAGGAGCAGCTCGGCCTCGCTGGCTTCGAGAGCCCGGGCCAGCTTGGAGAGAGCGGCGAAGAGGTCGTCGTCCTCGATCTCCCCAGGGTCAATCCCCAAGGACTCCAGCGCCTCCTCCGCGTCGAGCAGGGCGTCGCCGAAGGTGAAGGCCAGCTCCTCCGCACCGTCCACCCCCTGGAGATCCCAAAACACCGGCAGCCGCCGGGACGAACCGGTATGCAAGAAATCCAGCTGTTTGAGCAAGGAGGTCTTGCCCACCCGCCGCAGCCCCGCCAGCCAATGCCAGCCACCGGACGCTGCGAGCTCCGCCAGCTCCGCCCGGCGGCCGTAGAAGCGGTCTCCCCGCACCCACTGACCGATGACGTAGGGCACCGCGCCGGCGAAGCTCACGGGCCGCCTCCGGCAGCTCCGGCGTCGAATCCGGAGCCCTCCTGATCCAGAGCTTCCACATCCGCCAGGCGCACCGTTCGCCGCCCCTCCTCGTGGAGACGATGCACCAGCGCCAGGCAGCGGCGCTGGATCTGGAACGGTTTGCCGGCGCTGGCTTCGACAATGCGCTGCACCGCCGCAGCCTCGAAGCGGAAGGTGCCGCGCATGGGCTCCTGCACCAGCCGCTGAGCCTCTGCCTCATCCAGGGCGGTGACCGGGATTTCCTCAAAGAAGTTGTACCAAGGGCTGCCCTCCTTCTCCCACTCCTTGCGGATCCCCACCCCCGCCACCACCGCCGCCAGATTCTCGGCGAACCGCTTCATGAACAGGCTGCGTAGGCTTTGGTTGACCCGCGGGTCGTAGTGGTTGAGCTCGTCCACCTCGTCGATGAGCAACACCAGCTTGACCCGCCGCCGGTGCCCCGCCTGGAGCTCCTTGA
>JAXHTF010000100.1 GCA_034211275.1 Acidobacteriota bacterium | reverse complement strand
CAACGGGCTTCGGGATCCATTAGCACCCGATCCCCAAACCATTGTTGAACAATTCCAATTGACGGAGATTGACATGCAATGGGCATTATTTCAGGATTTAACGCCGCGCTTTATTGAAAAACGCCTGCAACAGCGCTTGGCCCCACCTGCCAGTGTTCAGCTGTGGCTAAAAGATAATATAGTTTATCTTCAAGGTTATGCACCCAAAGATTGGATAGAACAAGCCTTGCAAGCGGCCTCTTATTTGGCCGGCACTCAACAGGTTAACCATGATAAACTCAAGGACACGGATAATTTCTTGCTCACTCAGGCCCAACAACACTTAATGCCTCCGCCCACGGTGACGATGACCGTTAATAAAGGTCTATTAATCCTCAGGGGTTATGTCAATTCAAGCACCTTTGAGCGCTTACAACACCAATTGCCTCAATTTAAGCAAGCCCAAAGAGCATTAGTCAATTATGATACCACAGCCTTATATGATGCCGAACAGCTCAGAGCTAAACTCATCAAGAAAATTGAGGATACCCTACTGTATTTTTCAGAGGGCCATGAGCTGATTGCAAATCAAGAAAAAAAGATGAAACAATTAGTTGAATCAATACAACACCTCATTGCTTTGACAACTGCACGCGCACAACCACTACAGATTCAGATTACCGGCAATACTGACGGTTTAGGCAATCAAGCGTACAATGAACACTTGAGCCAACAACGGGCACAGATTGTTATGAATCATTTAATTGAACGCGGTATCGATGCGCACTATTTAGTCAAGACCTTACCTGCTCAGATTCGCTTTGGGGAATACCAACCCCAGCCGACGCACAGAAATGTTACTTTAACGGTTACCGTCTCTCAGGATTGATTTTTAAAATCCGGCGCATATCATGTGCACAACCACTTTAAACGGTATCTAATACGAAATGTTACAAAAAAAAATTTGTATGATTGGCGACTTTTCTGTGGGCAAAACCAGTTTGGTGACTCGATTTGTGCGGCAGACATTTTCAGAGAAATATTTAACCACAGTGGGTGTTAAAATTGATACCAAGATCGTTAATTTACCTAATAATCATCAAATTAAACTCATTTTATGGGATATTGCCGGTAGTCATGCTTTGACCACCACGACTGCTTCTTATCTTCGTGGTGCAGCAGGTTTTTTATTAGTGGTTGATGGTACGCGTTTACCTACTTGGCACAATGCCTTGAATCTGAAACAGGCCGTGACCACGCAAATCGGTGAAAAACCATTTATATTATTATTAAATAAGGCCGATCTGCATGAACAATGGGAAATTAATCAAAAGCTTATTGACGAAAAAACCCAGCAAGGTTGGCAATTAACTCAAACCAGTGCCAGAACCGGACTTGGCGTTGAAGATGCCTTTTTATACTTAGCGCTTCAAATTGTTAACGTTTAATGAATCTGAATAATTGAAACCTCGTGGCTGCTCACATTCCATTAACACTTGCTAGATATTTGCGTTCCTTATGGTTATCAACAACTCTAATCAGTTATCTCAAAATTGATGCCACAGGGGATTTAATAGACTTTGGCGGTCATTGGCGTCATTTTGGTTTAGCGGAATTAACCCTTGGCTTGCCCATAACCGAGCAAGTCAGTTTTCTCGAAGGTTTATTGCCGGTCACTCACACCCAAATACTTCGGTTTTTAGCCATAGAACAAGGTCATTATGCCCATGTACATATTATTCCCACAACAGCAATAACTTGGGTTTTGTTGCTTGATGCCACTGTGGACTATGAACGTCAACAAAAGATGCAACAACAGGTGAATAATCTCAGCCTACTGACCTATCGCCAAAGTCGATTACTTCAAGAATTAGAAACCACCCGCAAAATTCTCGCTCAAGATAAACAACGCTTAGAGCAAGCAAGTTTAAATCAACAACGTCTGCTCACTCAATTATCACAAACACTACACACTTCATTGACTTCATGGATGAATGATACGCAAGTTTGTGATGTTATTAAGCATTTAAAAAATCAGCAAACTGACCCGTTTGTTTTGATGCAAACCAAAGTCAATCAAGTCTTACAACTTGTCGATAATATTTTAGAACAAACCAAAACCGAACTAACCGACATTCAATTACAACCAATCCCATGTGAAATAAAACAATTAGTGACTGATTTAATAACCTTGTTTCAACCGGAAGGCTCATCCCCACCGGGACGACTTGATATTCGACTGGCTCAAAATCTCCCTACCTTATTAATTGATGAATTATATGTACGGCAAATTTTAATTGATTTAATTGTACAAGCCTTTAAATTAACCACCCAAGGCATCATTCAACTGACATTCGCTTGGCACGCGCAGCGACTGGAATTTAGTATTACTGGCGCCCTTGTTAACCCCACTTCAAATACTGAGGTCTTCTCCTCAGTCAATACTACTGTCAGTCGTCAACTTATCCAGCGGATGGGGGGGCAGTTACAGATTGACTCCCTAAATGCTGGCCAAGCTTTTTTATTTCAGGGCACAATAGCAGCCCCTGCAGCGCACTCAGAATCCTATGATGATACATGTCAAGTAGATATTTTAATTGCTGATAATAACAATGAAATAAGTAAATTAATTAAAATTTATTTAGAAGAAGCCGGTTATCAGGTCATGTGTATGCGTAATGGCGATGAAGCCATTGAGATGACGCTGCAAATACAGCCACAGCTCTTATTGCTCGATATACAATCCATTCAAAATTATGAAATGATAACTCAGATACGCGCTCAAGGCTTTAAGCAAGCCATCATTGCACTCTCTAATTCTCATTTAACCCAAGACCAAGCGTATGCTTATCAAATGGGATGTGATGCTTATTTAACTAAGCCGATTTATATAGAAAATTTATTAATCACAATCGCCCAACTATTAGGATCGGATAACTGATGAGCCAATATATTTTAAATAGTGGTCAAACCAGCTGTCATAATACCCAAGGTGAGCCGATTGCCTGTCGTGGTAGTGGTCAAGATGCTGAATTTCAAGTGGGCCAACCTTGGCCGCAACCCCGTTTTGTAGTTCAAGACCAACAGGTTTTGGATCAGTTAACCGGATTATGGTGGCTACAACAAGCTAATCTTGCAGAATTTCCCCTAACTTGGGTAGAAGCTTTAGCCTTTATTGACACCCTGAATCAACGCAATTATGCCAACAATCACGATTGGCGGTTACCGAATCGTCGCGAACTACGCAGTTTAATCAGTTATCAAACAGCAAAACCCGCGTTACCATTAGCCCATCCTTTTCATGCTGTTTTTCAAAGTTGGTATTGGAGCTGTAGCAGCGCACATAGTCAACCGGCGTTTGCTTGGTATGTCCATATGGCAGGTGGACGTATGTTTTATGGTGATAAGCAACACAGTTATATGGTGTGGCCCGTTCGTGGCACCAGTTGCTTACCCAAAACCGGTCAGCTTGAGGCTTATGATGCCCAGGGTCAACGTATCCCTAATGTAGCATTTTCTGATCAGGGGGTTCATTGGCCGCAGACACGATTTGTGATGACATCTGAACAGGGTGTCCTTGATCAGTTAACCCAAGTGATTTGGTCAAGATACGCTAATAATGCTGATGGTGTAACAACTTGGGCTGAAGCCTTAGCCGTAATTGCCCAGATGAATCGAGATCAGTTTGATGGTCGTGCTACTTGGCGATTGCCGACAATTAATGAGTTAGAATCATTGGTAGATTGTGGGCAGCACGCGCCGGCACTACCTCAAGAACATTCTTTTGAAGCCGTACAACCGATTTATTGGTCTTCAACCACCAGTTTATATGAACCCGATTGGGCTTGGGCGCTGTATCTGCAGTCTGGTGCCTGTGGGGTGGGGCAGAAGAAAGATCCGCATTTTGCTGTTTGGGCTGTAGCAGCGTTTTAGGGATAACCGTTAAAAGTGATTGTTTGCATAATATTGAAGATAACAATGAATATAATAATAGAAAAATATAACCTCATTTTTTATATTTAATACAAATCCTTAACCCTTTACTTTTCATTGACCTTTGGGCATAATCCTAACATATTAATAATCTGAAACTGAATTGGGAGGTAGTCAACAATGGCGTTGTTGCAATGTGATGCCTGTGGACATTTACGTGAAGTCGCCAACCAATATCAGGATAAAAAAGTTAAATGTCCATCCTGTCAACAAGTCACCTCAGTACATAATACCGTGGCCTTGGTTCAACAACTGCTTCAACAGGTTAATCAGTTAACAACAGAACTGCTCGAACTTAAATCCACTTTGCCACCACCTGCTCATCATTCTAAAGTGCATCAAGGTTATGCTTTTGCCAATATGCCTTCCTCTCCGGCATTGCGTCACTTTGATGGCGTCATCCAATGGTTTGCGGCTCGAAATATTAAAGTGAATTATGATCAAAAAGATGTTGATATTGGGGGTTTTTTTGATGAGATTGCTGTGCAATTGGGTGATAATTATCAAATTTTAAAAGAAATCAGTAATAAAATAAAACAGCTTCAAGCTAAAGGCTATAGCAAAGCCAATTTTAATCTCTCTGCGCACAGTCAACGGGATATTCAAGTGATTAAGGCATTTTGTAAAGCACTTTATGATCATGCTTTTGTTGCTAAATATTTTAATGAAAAAGCCGATAAACGCGTGCGTTTGGTTTTGCAAACAGAACCTAAAATCGTTAATTTCTTTAATGGTGAATGGTTAGAATGGTTTGCATTTATGAAAATAGCCTCTTGGTTAGTTGACAAACAGCTTAAATTTTCTTGTTTGCGTCATTTTCATATTCATTTGCCCAATGAAGATCACTATGAACTTGATCTGTTTTTTCTGATCAATGACGAAATTCCCTTATGGATTGAATGTAAAGCCGGTGAGTTTCGCGCTTCTATTAATAAATATAAAGAATTATGTAAACGCTTAAAGTTTGATAAAAAAAATTTTTTGTTGTTAGTATCCGATGTTGCTGATGATAAACGCTCAGGATTGTCGAGTACCTTTGATATCAATATCGTCAACGAAAACAACTTTTTATCCGCTATGAGCGGATTGATTGAATATCAATAATCTCTGAAAAAGTCACAAAATCCCTTTCTTGCGCCCAACCGTTTCAAGTGTGTAAAAAACAGCTAATCGACTTGAGTTTAAGTGGTCATGATGATAGAGTTTGCCGCGGCAATTTGCGCCCTAAGCTATGTTTAATGAGCTAAAATATTGACATTCCTGGAAGTGATTGCTACTCTCGGGAAATAAAAAAATGGGTTCGGTAACACCCTAGACCGTTATCCCTGTTATTCATAAAACTGCGGAGCAGTTGTTGATGGCATTAACCACCCCTGTTGGTGAAACATTTGAAACTTATACTTTTGGTTCTGAGCAGGCAACTCAAGGTGTATTGATTATTCATGATTGGTGGGGCCTGCGGGATTACAATATTCAATGGGCTGAACAGTTTGCTCAGCTTGGTTTTCGTGCTCTCGTCATCGATCTTTATGAAGGTCGGCAGCCAGTGGATGCTAAAGAGGCTGGTGAGTGCATGCGTAATGTGGTTCAAGAAGTGGCAAACCGGAAATTGCAAACCGCTTTGCAACAATTGCAAGCCCCGCAACGTAAAATTGCAGTCTTAGGCTGGTCGTTTGGCGGTTTACAAGCACAACATGCGGTACTTCATAATCCTGAATATGTTGATGCAATAGTATTGTTTTATTGTCGTATTATTCTTAATAAACAAAATGCTACTGTACTTAAAGGGCCTGTATTAGCAATTTTTTCAGAAACTGAACGCAGTTGGCCAGATAAACAAACTGCTTTGGAATATGCGATGACTGATGCGGGTAAAACGTTAACCTGTTACAGTTATGAAGCAGAACATGGTTTTGCTAATCCTCAAAGCCCTCATTATGATAGTGAAATAACGGAAGAAACCTGGCAACTGACGGTTGATTTTCTCAATCAATGGCTGAGATATTAATATGCGTCAACAGATCTATTTAGTGCTGATCTTAGGTATCAGCGCTTGTGTGCAACAAAAACCACCGCCATCTGTCCAACAGGTGCCTATCCTGCCGGCAAATAACCCTATCCGTGAACAACAAATCGATGAAGTGATTGCAGTACCTCTGCCCGTACCGGCCCAAGGCAAACCGTTACCCCCAGCAGTTCGTGTTGAACCCACTCAGACCTTACCGCCTCAATTAATGGCTTTAGCCCAAAAACCCAGTGTGCCCGGTGGCATTGCTTGGGTGCCTTTGTATCAACAAGGCACAACACCACCCCACATCGTCTATCAACAACAGCGGGTCTTAGTTTTACGCACGCAACAACACTGGGTGGCTTTGGTCGGCGTGCCGCTGAATACTGCGCCAGGGACTTATACACTTGTTGAGCAACGTACTGGCGCCAGTTATTCATTCCAGGTGGTTGATAAAAAATATAAGACCCAACATATCACCCTGAAAAATAAACGCTATGTGACGCCCAATCAAGCAGATTTAGCACGCATCAAACGGGAACGTCCCCTGATTCAAGCTGCTTTGACGCCACCTTGGCGCCCGAGTGCCGGTATACCTTTGCCGCTACAGCAGCCATCAGCGCTTTCCCGGCGACGGCTGGCTGGCACTGCTAGGCGGCGGTGAGTTCAGCTTCGGCGAGACCGAAGCGGCGGACCGCGCGTGGTTGGAGCGCGCCGGCGAGGGCCCGGTGGGCTTTCTGCCGGCGGCCAGCGGCTCCACCGAGTACGGAGAGTATTTCGCCGACTATTTGGACGAGGTCTTCGACCGCGAGCTGGAGATTATTCCGGTCTATCGCACCCGGGACGCCCGTCGCCGCCGCAATCGCAGCCGGGTGCTCGACAGCGCCGCCGTCTATCTGGGCGGCGGCGTCGCCGACCAGCTGCTGGAGGCGGTGGCCCAGTCGGCGGTGGAGGAGGCCTTGCAGGAGGTGGTGGCTCGTGGCGGCGTGGTCGCCGCCAACGCTGCCGCCGCCCAGGCCTGCGGCGAGTGGGCCCGCGGTCTGCGGGGAGAGCCGCTGAAAGGGCTGGGCTGGCTGCCCGGCGGCGTGTTGGACACCAACTTCGACCCCGGCCACGATCGCCGGCTGCGGCAGCTGATGACGCAGCCGGGAGTGCGCTGGGGTGTCGGTCTGCCCGCCGGCTCGGCGCTGCTGCTGGGGCCCGACGGTGCGGTGGAGATCGTCGGCTCGATCCTCACCTTGAGCGACGCCGACAGCGATTTCGAGCTTCTCGGCGAGGGCGTGGCGCCGCCGCCCCTCGCTTCCTAGAATTTACGCTGAGAGATTTCGAGTCTCCCACGACTCGCATCGCCCGAGGGTCGGCTTCCGGGTCGTGCCACTGGGCGAACCCAACCCCATCAACCCGTGAACGATTCATCATCGAGGAAATAGATCATGGAAACGACTCTGACCATCATCAAGCCCGACGCCGTCGCCGCCGGCAATGCCGGCAACATCCTGGCCCTGCTCGAAAAACACGGCTTCACCGTCCGCGGCCTGCGCATGCTGCGCCTCACCGAGGACCAGGCGAAGGCCTTCTACGAGGTGCACAAGGAGCGCCCGTTCTACAACGACCTGGTGCAGTTCATGACCAGCGGCCCGGTGATCCCCGCCGCCCTGGAGCGTGACAACGCCGTCGCCCAGCTGCGCGAGGTGATGGGCGCCACCGACTCGACCAAGGCCGAGGACGGCACCGTCCGCAACCTCTACGGCACCGACATCGAGCGCAACGCCATCCACGGCAGCGACTCCCCGGAGAACGCCGCCCAGGAGCTCGCTTTCTTCTTCTCCCGCGCCGACCTCATCGCCGCGCGCTAAACGCACTTCCCCGCGCCCGGCGCTGGTCGCCGAGTCTCTGGGCCCCCGCTGCCTTTGGGTGGTGGGGGTTTCTTGTTGTGGGAGGTTGGCCTACCGCTTCGACTTCAACCACCCATGCAGCCTCTTGGCGCTCCACGCGTTGATGCAGGCGTCCGCGGTCATGGCGGCGCGGCGGGCGGTGAGGATGCCGTAGGTTAGGAAATCGAAGTGGGGGGAGTCGTGGGCGTCGGTGTCGATGGCGATCTTGCAGCCGGCGGCGAGGGCGCCGCGGAGGTGCATGTCGCGCAGGTCCAGGCGGTGCCAGTTGGCGTTGAGCTCCAAGGCTACGTCGTGCTCCGCGGCGGCTGCGAAGAGGGCGTCCATATCCGGTGACAGGCCTTCGCGCTTGCCGATGAGGCGACCCGTGGGATGGCCGAGGATGTGCACCAGGGGGTGGCGCAGAGCGGTGAGCAGGCGCTCGGTGGCGGTCTTCGGATCCTGGCGCAGGGCGGCGTGGGGGGAGGCCACCACCACGTCCAGTTGAGCCAGCAGCTCGTCGTCATAGTCGAGGCTGCCATCGGCCAGGATGTCGACCTCCGAGCCCGCCAACACCTCGATGCCGGAGACCTTCTCGTTGGCTTCCCGCACGGCGTCGATGTGCTTGCGCAGGCGGTCCGGCGAGAGACCGTTGGCGATCACCTGGCTCTGGGAGTGATCCGTCACCGCCAGGGTGTGGAAGCCGCGGCTCTTGGCTGCCTCGGCGAGCTCGACGATGGATAGGCGTCCGTCGCTGGCGGTGGTGTGGGCGTGGAGCTCGGCGCGGATGTCGCCGAGCTCGATGAGGTGCTCCGGCACCGAGTCCAGCTCGCCGCGGTCCTCCCGCAGCTCCGGCGCGATGTAGGGCAGCCCCAGGGCCTGGTAGATCTCGGCTTCCTCGGCGGCGGCGACGGGCTTCTCTCCCCGCTCCTGGGGACGCTCTTCCTTTCCCTCGAACAGGCCGTACTCGTTCAGCCGCAGATTCTTCTGGATCGCCAGCTCGCGGAGCCGCACATTGTGCTCCTTGGAGCCGGTGAAATAGAGCAGAGCGGCGCCGTAGGCGTCGGCGTCGACGATACGCAGATCCGCCTGGATTGCCACCTTGCCGCTTTGCAGGCGCACCGACGACTTGGTCTCCCCCTTGGCCAGGACCTGGGTCACCGCCGGGAGGTTGGTGAAGCGGTCGCGCACCGCCGCTGGGTCGTCGCAGGCGACCAGGAAGTCCAGATCGCCGATGGTCTCGCGGCCCCGCCGCAGGCTGCCGGCGTAGTCCACCCGGCGCACTCCGTCCACCGACTCCAGAGCCTCCACCAGCTCCTTCGCCAGCGGCAGGGCCATACCCAGGGGAACGCGGTCGCCGCTGCTCTCGGCGAAGGCGATGGCCTTCTTGATGTTGTCGATGGTCTTGGCCCCCATGCGCGGCAGAGCCGCCAGCTCGGGGGAATCGAGCTGGGCCTTGAGGTCGTCCACCGACGCGATGCCCAGCTCGTCCCACATGAGCTTCACCGCCTTGGGGCCGAGCCCCGGAACCTCCAAGACATCGAAGAGCCCCGGTGGCACCTTCTCCAGCAGCTCCTGGTGCTCGGAGATCTCGCCGCTATCCAAATACTCGAGAATCTTCTCCGCCAGGCCCTTGCCGATGCCGTCGATGGCGGTGAGCTGGCCCATGCGATCGTCGGGATCCTCTGCCACCAGATCATCGACCTCGCGGGTCATATCCCGCAGCAGCCGGGCCGCCCGCTGGTGGGCGGCGATCTTGAAGCGGTTGGCTCCCAATAGTTCTTGGGCGGAAGCGATCTGGTCGAAAATGCGGCTCAGCTCGCGGTTGGTGCTCATGGGTCGGCTCCTGCCGGCACAGGCCGGTCGGTGAGTGGTGGAAGGCGGTGCCAGGTTGTTGAATCCGGGGCTGTCTTGGATGCTGGTCGCTTGGATGTCGAGGTTCGGCTCTTGGGTTGTGGGTCTAGGGCCTGGGGTTTAGGGTCTGGGCGCTGCGGCCTGAGCCACCTGCTCGGCGATCTCCCGCGCTTCCCCTTCGGTGTCGATGTCCTTGGCCAGAGACAGCCCGTCGAGAACGGGCATGAAGCCCCGGCGTTGGGGATAGTTTCGCCGATGGGGACGGCGAATGTAGAGCTTGTGCACCAGCTGGGCCAGGCGATCCGCGTCGATAGTACCGCCGGCGAGGTCGCGGGCGAGGGCGGTGCCATAGCGTACGGCCTGGAAGGTGAGGGTGGGCAGCTGCAGCCGCAGGATGCTGCGCAGGTCCCGGGAGACCAACCAGAAGAGCAGGGTGCGGGCGATGACCCGCTTGCGGTAGGCCACCGGATGGTTGCGGGTACGGTAGGCGAGCTCGAACATGCGGTACATCAGGTCCAAGCGCACGGCGGCCACGTCGGCGATGACCAGGTGCCCGGGGAGGGTCTCTTCGGGCTCTTCGCCGCGCCGGGGGGCGATGCGGTAGCGCGGCTTCCACTCCGAGGCACCGAGGCGGTGGGGATCGGTGGGCACCCGGATCTGGGGCATCCAGAAATCCAGCGGTGAGCGCTGTCGAAAGTCCTCCAGCAGCACTGCCAGCTCGCTCTCCACCGGCAGCACGTCGCAGGTGGTGACGGCGGTGGTGCAGCGCCCGCAGCGGGCGATCACCGCTTCCAGACCGGTCCGGATGTTCTGACCGAAATCTCCGTCCGTATCCACCAGCTCGACGCCGGGACAAACGTCTCGATAGCGCTGGGCGGGACCGGCCACAAAGATCGGATCGAAGGCGCCGGTGGCGCGCCAGCGGTCGAGGACGTGGCAGATCAACGGCCGGTCGCCGATGCGCAGCTCGACCGCCTTGTAGCCCTTCAGCGGCTGTTGACCGTCGTCCTGGTCGGGAAGCTG
The DNA here is from genome assembly GCA_034211275.1 of Acidobacteriota bacterium. NCBI lineage: Bacteria > Pseudomonadati > Acidobacteriota > Acidobacteriota bacterium. Next base: position 13,812 of record JAXHTF010000100.1, on the reverse strand, counting down.
CGACCGGCGGCGGTCGCGGCCGCCCAGGATGATCAGGGGGATGGGGGGGAGGTCCATGACGTGGAGGCGCCTGCTCAGCGGTCGAGTTGGTCGGAGATGCGTTGGAACAGGCTCTGGGTGCGCTGGCGCCAGCGTTCTTCGGTCCAACCTGCGGGAGCCGCGGTGATCTCCACCAGCCCTTGGCCCTCGGCGGCGTTGGTGACCTTGATGCGCCATTCGCCCCACACCAGCGCCCAGGAAGGGGCGACCTCGACCCGGGACTCGAAGGTCATGCCGGCTTCCTGGAGCGCGTCGATGACCGCACCCAGGAGCCGCCCGTCGGTGGCGTCGTAGGCGGTGTCGAAGGTCTTGCGGGCGCTCAGGGTGCCCTTCGGGGGTGCATAGAGGTCGCGCTCCAGGAGCTGCTGGAAGAGCCGCTCGGCGCGCAGCGGGTCGAAGGTGGCGTCGGTGCGGGCCCGCAGCCGATAGCGCTCCTGCAGGCGGAAGCACTGGGCCAGATGCTCGACGGTGAGGCGGGTGTAGCCGGCCACGGCGTAATTGGAGGCCACCAGGTAGTGGCCCTGCGCCGCGGCTTCGGTGCCGAGGGCCTCTTGGCTTTGCAGATAGCGCTGGAAGCGGGCGGCGGCGGGCTCCAGCTCGCCCCGCAGCAGCCGCACGGCACCGATGTTGAGGTGGTTGTCGTCGGCTTGGGGATCGAGCTTCTCGGCTTTCTCGAAGGCCTGCAGGGCGGCGTCCCAGGCTTCGTCGGCGACGTGCAATGCCCCGAGGTTGAGCCAGCCCTGGCGCAGCGTCGGGTCGGCGGCGAGGCTCTGTTCCAGCTGCTGGCGGCCGCGCTCCACGTCGCCGGCCATGAGGCGCGCGGTGCTGCTCAACAGCAGCGCTTGGGCCGATGGCTTCTGCTTTTGAATCCAGGGGTCGAGAAGGTGCAGCACTTCGATGGGCTGGCCTGCGTCGAGGAGCTTTTGGGCCTCTTCCAGGTCCCGCTCGAGCTTGCCGGCATGGGCTGGCGAAGGGCTGAGCCCGATCAACAGACCGAGGCAGCAGAGAAGGAGCAAGAAGGTTCGATGAGGACGGCGGCAGGGGGACTCAGCCGATTTGAGCATGACGGGGATTTTAACAGGCCGGGGAAGATGCTGAGAGGGCGAAGATCTACCTTTCATTAAGAAATTATGATATATCGCTAGTATTATCCATTGAGCGCTGTGCGCAGAAAGGTTCTCATGAAATTCTCAGCTTCCATCCTCGCCCTGGCTCTGCTGGTGATCACCGGATTCGCCGCCCCGCTGGCGGCGCAGGCCCCTGCCGTCGATCTTCCCGATGCCGAGGCCTCGGTCCAGCCGGCTCCGCCGGCATCCCCAGAGACGGCATCCCCAGAGACGGCATTCCCGGAGACGGCAGAAGTAGAGCCGGCGGCTGCCGGTGATCTGCTCGGCCTGGACAATCCTCTGGCCACTCCGGACGTCCAGGAGCTCTCCTGCCAGTACACCTGCCCCACCGGCAACCCCTTCGTCTGTCCCGTCTACTGGGATCGCCCCTTCCCCAGCTGCGTCGGTGGCTGCTGCGTGTATTACTAGAATCTAGAGTCCGAGGACCGCTGCCGGGTTCCGGCCCGGCAGCGGTCGATGAATCCGCGGCTTCCGCCGCCCGCGGCGGTAGAATCCCGAGCATGAGCCAAGCTACCAGTCCCCAGTCTCCGTCCGGCGCCCCGCCGGAGCCCTCGTCTGAAGCCCGGGCCACGGCCCCCCTCACCCCGGCGGAGATCGCTCGCGCCCTGGGCCGCCGCGTCATCGGTCAGGAGGAGGCGGTGCGGGAGATGGCGGTGGCCCTGGCCAAGCATCTGGCGGGAGTCCATACCGGCAACATCCTGCTCATCGGCTCTTCGGGTACCGGCAAGACCACCCTGATGCGGTCGGTGGAGGCCTTTCTGGCGGAAGACCCGCGCCGGGCCGCCCGCTCGACGGTGGTGCGCTTTCACGCCAAGGTGCTGGCGGAGGCCACCGAGGGTGGTCAGGCCGGTGAGGTGGTCCTACGCCAGCTGCTGGAGCGGGCTCGGGAGCAGCTGGGGCCGGAGGCATCGACGGAAGCGCTGCTGGAGCGGGTCTCCGGCGGCATCGTCTTCGTCGACGAGGTGGACAAGATCCGCTCCCACGTGGGGAATGAGCTGCACGCGGCGGGGATTCGAGCCCAGGAGGCGTTGCTGACCCTGATCGAGAACGAGTCGGTGCCCTTCCATCTGCCCTCGTGGGCCTGTGGAGACGAGACGGCCGGTGGCCGCGAGGTACGGGTGGACTCCAGCGGCATCCTCTTTGTCGCCGGGGGAGCCTTCGAAGGACTCTACGATTCGGTCTACGACCGGGTCACCATCGGCCGCGACAAGGGGGCGCTCCAGGCGGTGACGGTGGTGGAGGACGGCAAGCTGCGGGAGGAGCTGCAATTCCATCTGCGGGACTGGCTGACCTACGACGACCTCTTCGACTACGGCATGAGCCCGCAGTTTCTCTCGCGCTTCGACGCCGTGGTCCTGCTCCAGGACCTGGGGGTGGAGGAGTTGATGCAGATCTTCCTCGATGGTTCCGACTCGAGCCTGGAACACGCCCAGCACTATTTCGCCAGCCAGGGTTTGGAGCTGGCCATCTCGCCGGCGGCGGTGCGGCGCATCGCCCAGGAAGCGGCGGCGCGGCCGCGGCTGGGCGCCCGGGCTCTGAAAGAAGCGTTCCGGCGGGTGATCCGGGACTATGAATTCGATCCCGCCAAGGTGGCGGCCCGCGGCACCGTGTTGATGATCGACGAGCCGGAGGTGCAACGAACCCTGGCGCGGGCGGACGAGGACTAGTTCTTTCGGGCTTGTTCCGGTGGCCAGCTAGGCCGGCGGCAGGCGGGAGTGGTGCCCGGCAGGTAGCCGCGCAGGTGGGTCACCAAGCGGTAACCGGCGGCGTAGAACCAGGCGAAGGGGGGCGGCAGCAGAAGCAGCGCCCCGAGCAGGGGCCACGGGCGCCGGCAACCCTGCAGGCTGCGGGCTACCGCCCGATGGCCCCGAGCCCGCTCTTCCTCCGACACCCACCAAACCGCCTCGCGGGTCTGCTCCTCGGTCAGGCCCAGGGCCTCCAGGTCGGCATTCTGCCAGGGGATGGAAACCAACGGCGCGACCCGCCGGTGCTCCAGCCAGAGCACGCAGCGGGTACAGAAGCCGCAGTCACCGTCGAAGATCAACTGGGGGTGCTGGGAGTGTCCGGTTTCCGGCATCGGCGTTGCCTCAGGAGCTCCTCAGCAGCGCTTCAGAAGCGATAGAGGGCGGCGACGGAAGCGCCGTCGGGCACCCGCTGGCGGGCCGTGGCATAGACCGAGCCGCCGTGGAGCAAGCACTCCAGCGCCGCCCGGTCGATGAGGTCCTCGTTTTCGCCGTTGGCCGCCTCGTCCAGCCGCACCGCCCGATCCTGCACGTCCAGGTGCCCCCAGCGGTGCTCGTCCACCGCCACGAAGAGGGTTTCGACCCGGCCGTCCACCGCCGCCAGCACCACTTCCTGCAGGTTGTGGCTGCCCTGACCGGTGCTGGCGCGCTCGCTGAAGCGTTGCGCCGCCTGCTCCTGCTCCTCCAGGAAGTAGGGCTCGACGAGCTTCCACGCCTTGGCCTGGAGCTCCTCCGCCGAGGAGTCGTCGGGATTGCCCTCGACGCCGCCGGCGATGAGGTTGGGGTATTTGCTCGCCTCTCGGTAGATGGGAATCAGATAGTCCACCGCCGCCAGCACCATGGGAGTGCGGGTGTCTTTGAGCAGCTTGCGGACGCCGTCGTCGACGCGGTGGCAGAAGCGAGAGATCTCTTCTTTGTTGTCCTCGTTGCCGGCGCCGTGACCGTGGAACATGGCCCGCCGGGAACCGCCGTTGCCGCCGCGGTTGGTGGGGGCGCCGGTGTGGAATTGCAGGGTGCGCTGGGTGAGGTCGTAGCCCAGGGCGTCGGCCAGGCTCTCGGGGATGTCCCGGAGGTCGATCTCGCGGGCGCTCTCCCGATTCGCCTCCATCAGCCGAACGCGGTTCTGGCTCAGAGCCAGGATGTAGAAGTGGCCATCCCCGGAGAGGAGCGGCAATAAGGGGGTGATGTGCCAGCGTTCTCCCACCACGACGAGCTCTTCGAGGCTGCGGGGCACTCGATAGCGCTTCTGGACCTGGGGACCGAGAAAGACCGCCAGACCGTCGCTCTGATGCTGCCAGAAATCCTGATCCTCCACCATCGCCCAGCCGGGTTGGAGCAGCTTGTCCCGCTGAGCCTCATCCACTCCCTGGGCCTCGAGCTGAGTCTCGGCCTGGCGAAGGAGATTCTTCATCCGGATGTGGTTCTGCTGGGTCTGGGGGCCGGCCTTGATGGTCGGAAAGAAGATGGAGATGCAAGGGAATTCAGCGGCAGAGCTCAGGCTGCGGATGTCTTCCTTGGTCGGTACGCTCATCGAAGAACCTCCTCTTCGGGTGGTTGACGATTGCCAGCCCGACCCTTCGAAGGACCGCGCCAGCGACCTCGTCTCCAGTCTCTCATACCGGGTGGGGGTTGGGAGGGATAGTTCAAGGGTGGGGTGAGGTAGCGACCACCAGAACATGGGTCCCCCCACCGGAGGTGCCGATGGGTTTGGGCGCCAAGAGGATCGCTTCCCGCCGTCCGTCGCCGTCCAGGTCGAGGGTGAACAGGCGCGGCTGCCGCCCCGAGAAACGATCGTTGGCTGCCTCGCCGGGGCCATCGTCATCCGCTGTGTTCCGGGAGGAAGCGCTCGCCGTCACCGGCAGGCGCCAGAGCGGCTCAGAGGCGAAGACCCGGCGCCGGTGGCGATGGGCGATGCCCGCAAAGGCTGCCAGGCCCTCTTGCCCTAGTACCACCAGGTCCCCCCGGCCGTCACCGTCGAGGTCATCGCCGAACTGCCAGATGCCGTCGCTCGCCACCGGCAGTACGCTCCTGCGCGGTCGTCGGGAGAAGCCGCCCCGGCCGTCGCCGGTGTAGGCTTCCGCCAGTAGCTCGTCACCCTCCAGGCCCTTGGGTTGGAGCAGCAGCAGATCGTCCTGGCCGTCGTCGTCGAGGTCGGCGATGGCGGGGCCTAGAGCCTGCCAGCGGCGGCTCGCGGTGCCCACCGCGAGCACCGGTGGCCGGCCGGCGCGGCGGCGGTCCGGCTCCAAGGGAAAGAGGCGTAGCTGGCGGCTGTCGAAGATCCCCACCCGGTCGGTGCGGAAGGTACTCACCAGCAGCCGCGGGCGGCCGTCCATCAGGGCGAACCAGGCCTCCGCCACTTCCTCCGGGTCCGGCAGTTGGGACCATGCTGCCAGAGGTTCGTCCGACGGCTCCGCGCCGTCAGAGTTCTCGTGGCTCGGGTCCGTACCCTGGAAGGCCTTCGCACCGGAGGGGTTGAGGAGGAGCGTGCGCAGCCGGCGTTCACCGAAGGCCTCGGGGCCGGCAACGAAGAGCGTTTCCATACCGGGGCCCATGCCGGGCCGGCTGGCGGCGCGTTGAAGGGCGCTCACCGGCGGACTGGTCAGCCGTAGCGCCAAGCCGCTACGGCGGGCATCCACCGGTAGCGGGTAGGCCTCCTCCACCCCTCGGCCCACCCCATCGCCGGCGCTCAAGTTCCGAAGCTCCAGGCTCCCTACCGAAACCAGCGGCCAGCTCTCCATGGAGGGAACGAAGCCGGTGAGACTCGGCCGAGGGCGCGCCGTGAGCTCGACGCCGGGGCCAGCCAAGCGCTGGACGAGGGCTGCGGCGGGCCGATCAGGAGCTTCGATAGGCAACTCGAAGATCACTCCCGGCTTGCCCACCAGCAGGCGGCAGGCCGTCTCGCCGTTGTCGTCGGCGCTGGTGGCGGCGGCGAGCTCGTTCACCTCGGCATCCAGGGCGAGCTCCAGCGTCTCGATTCCCCGGTCCCACACCCCCGAGTCCAGACGATGGAGGGTTGGCGGACCGCCGTCTCCGGCCAGGAGCAGCCATAGGATCTGCCGTGGTCGTTCGTCGAAGGCCGAGTCGGTCGCTGCATCGGTGACCGCCGCCGCCAGCAGATCCGCCGGCAGATCGAAGGTGAGGCTGCGGTGGCCGGTGGCCTGGGCTTGTGCGGAGGCCTGGGCGAGGAGCAGTCCCAGCCCGAGGATCACCGCGAGGCCGCGGCCGGCCACCAGACTCCGCCGCCGACGGCTCTCGCCCGTCGGGTTGATGACGTTCATGGCGTCGGCTCTCTCGTAGGCTTCGGGGGCGGCTGCCCGGGCCGGGGGCTGAGAGAGCGGCGGCTCAGATAGAGGTCGAGCTGTACCGGCGGCGTCACCCCCGCCTCGTCGGCGCGACCGGGCTGGATCACCAGCAGGTCGGCGCGGTCGTCGCCGTCGAGATCCCGGATTTGCACCAGGCTCAGATCCCGGGGCTCCTCCGCCAGCCGCAGAGACAGATCGGGGTCCGGTGCATAGCCGCAGTCGTCTCCGCCGCGGTGGATGGTGACCGTACGGCCCCGGCCCATCTGGACGAAGTCGGCGCGGCCGTCGCCGTCGAAGTCGCCGGCGAATTGGGACAGGCTGGAGCGGCGCAGGTCGTTGAGATTGAGTTTGAGGCGGCCGGCGAGATCGAGCCCCCGCACCCGCCGGAACCCGCCGTCTGCCTCCTGGCACCAGATGTGGAAGTCAAGGCCGATGCTCAACCGCTGCACGGTGAGCACTTTGAGGGCCTGGAACATGGAGAAGTCGAGGGTGATGGTGACCAGATCCTGACGGCCGTCGCCGTTGAGATCCAGAAACCCTCCGGGGGGTGGCGGCGGGCCATCCTCGTCCGCTCCGCCGGCCGCCGGGGCGAAGGCGTAGCCCTCCGCCTCGAGCTCCAGATAGGGCTGAGCGGCTCGGTCCCGGCCCTCTTGCAGGTGATAGAAGCGATAGGTCTGCACCGGCCGCTTGGCCCGTTGGAGAGAGCGGCGCAGGCCGGCATCATCCTCGAAGGCCGGCGCCTGCACCGTCACCACCTCGGCCACGCCGTCACCGTCCAGATCGCCGATGTGGACCACCCGAGGCTCCGGATCTTCGGCGAGATCTTCAGCGTTGCTGCCGGCGTCCTCCGCCGAGGGCTCTACCAGCGGGCTGACGGCGGCGCCGAACCGCCCTTCTCCCAGGTTGGGGAGGAGGGAAAAGTGATCCCAGCCATGGTCCGGGTCCGCCACCAGCAGCTCGGGCCGGCCGTCGCCGTCGAGATCCTGGATCTTCGGCAGCGGATAGATCCACCGGCGGCCGTCGGGGGAGCGCTGGCCTTCGAGAAGAGCCGCGGTGCCGGAGCCTGGCGGCGCCCCGGCGGGCGTCCAGGCGGGAGCGGAGGAGAGTCCTGCCTCCGCCGCGAGGAAGACCGCCGGCCCCTCTCGCGCCGGCAGCAGCAGATCTTCCTCGCCGTCGCCGTCCAGGTCGTGCACCAGCTCGAGGCCGGGAACAAAGGAGCCGCTGCCGGCGAAGACCGGCGGATATTCGACCACCGGCTGCAGCCCGAGGCGGGGCAGGGCGCTGGCCTCCGGCCTCAGCTCCACTGCCGCCAGGCCGTCGTCGGTGAGCGCCGCCACCGGCGTTCCCGAGGGGCCTGCCAACACCGAGAGCACTGGAGTTTCCAGCGGTGGGGTCTCCAGATCCAGGGGCTCGGCTCCCAGCACGTAGCCGCCGTCGGGGAGACCGCGGTAGAAGAGTAGCTGGCGCTGGTCGAGGAGCGCCGGGATCACCGTCAGCACTTCCACCAGGCCTTCCACGGTGGCAGAGTCGTCTCCATCGCCTGCCTCGCCGCCGTCCTTCCCTTCGGCACGATCCACGGCGACGTCTCCCACGGACACCGACTCCTGGACGCCGATGCGGTCCCAGCGGGTGGTGGCGACGACGATCACCAGGTCCTGGATGCCGTCCTCGTCCAGATCCGCCGGCACCACCACCGAGGGAGCTGCCGGAAGGGCGAGGCGGTGGTAGTCGAGACGCAGGCGGTCGGCGGAGGCGGCAAAAGGACTCAGCACCAGGGCGGCGGTGGCCAGGAGGCGGAGAATCGGGATTCGGCGGCGGGGATGGGGATCCATGGTGGTGGATAGCCTACCTCCGGCGGTGCTGCTTCGCGGTAGGATGACTAGAACTCCCCAACACGATCGTCAGCGAGGAATGAGCGCCATGTCCCAACCACCCTTTCACCTCGCCTTCCCAGTCCACGACTTGGAAGCCACCCGAAAGTTCTTCGTCGACCTACTGGGTTGCCGCGTCGGCCGCGAGAGCGAGCGCTGGATCGACTTCGACTTCTTCGGCCACCAGGTCACGGCTCATCTGGCGCCGGAAGAAGTGTCGACCATGGCGCTGGATCCCGCCCGCATCGCCACCAGCACCAACACGGTGGACGGCAAGCAGGTACCGGTGCGTCATTTCGGAGCGATTCTCGAGTGGGATCAGTGGCATGAGCTGGCGGATCGGCTGAAGGGCGCCAAGGTGCGCTTCCTCATCGAGCCCCACATTCGCTTTCCCGGCGAGCCGGGGGAGCAGGCCACCCTCTTCATCATGGATCCCAGCGGCAACGGGTTGGAATTCAAATCCTTCCAGGACCCAGCGCGGATCTTCGCCAGCTGAGACGGAGAGCTCAGTCCTCGGGATCGGGCCGGCCCTGAAGCTGGCCCCGACGCATTTCCCGCAGCTCCTCCAAGCGCTTGCGTCGCTTGTAGCGTTGCCACCACCGCGGCGCGAAGCTGAGGGTCAGGAAGAGGATCATGGCCAGGAAGAGGTTGCGGCCGGCGCTGGCGATCTCTCCCGCCGCGGCTCCGAAGAGCACCACCCAGAAGTACGTCCAGATGGGGATGGGCAGGATGTGGCCGATGGCCGTAGCGAGGTGGAAGGAAGGCCTGCGCACTCCCACCAGGGCCGCGCCGAAGTTGACCAGGGGAAAGGGGACGGGCAGGAAACGCAGCCGCACCAGGGACCAGAATCCATGGCGGTCGATGAGCTTCTCTGCTCGTTTCAGCCGGTCTCCGGCGATGTGCTCGATGAAGCTACGGCCCAGGCCGCGGGCGACCTCATAGCTGATGGAGGCGCCGATGATGCAGCCCAGATAGTTGTAGACCGAGCCCCAGAAGACGCCGAAAACCACCGCGCTGGCGATGATCATGGGGCTGACGGGAAATCCCAGGGGCGGCAGCACGGCGTAGAGGGCCAGCAGCACCAGTGGTGCCCACCAGATGCCCCGCAGTTCCTCCAAGGCTCCAATGAGCCACTCTTTGTTGGCGTATTGAGACAGCGGGGTCCAGCGCAGGGCCGCCGCGGCGCCGAGGATCAGCAGCAGAAAGAGGATGATGCCGGCGTAGGCGCGCCAGCGGGGTGTCTCGGCTGGAGTCTCGTCGGAAGGAGATGCGGCTTGGGGATCGGGGGCGGATCCTGATGGAGTGGAGGCCACGGTGAGAGCTGGTGGTGATGGGCAGCGGAGAAGCGGTAGATCCCGGCTTCAGCCGCCGTCGCGCTGTTTGGGCGGTTTTGGCTGTTCCGGCAGACCGGGCAGATCCTCCAGCTTGGAGGAATTGGCCTCCTCGGGGGACACGAGGCCGAAGAACTCCCGCATGTGGCGGTCGAGGGTTTCCTGGGCGCCGGGGTCCATGAAGTTCAGGCGCAGCTCGTTGATCACCATCACTTCCATGTTCTGCCATTCCGCCCAGCAGTCGGCGCAGACCTTCTGCTGAATCTCGGTGCCCGAAGGGCCGGGTAGCGGGGGAGCGGGGAGGGCGGCGGCGTCGCGGCCGCAGCGGGAGCAGTGGACGGTGTTGGCCATCAGTTGTTCTCCTCGGATCGGTTCTCCTCGGATGAGGGCCCTGCGGGCAGGCGACCCTTGAAATATTCGATGGTGCGCCGCAGGCCTTCCTCCAATTCGACCACCGGCTCCCAGCCCAGGACCTCCTGAGCGCGGCTGATGTCCGGCTGGCGGGTCTTGGGATCGTCCACCGGCAGCGGATGGAAGCTCAGCTTGCTGCCGGAGTCGGTGAGGTCGACGATGGTTTGGGCGAATTCCAGGATGGTCATCTCCCGCGGGTTGCCGATGTTCACCGGCTCGGAGACCTCGCTCTGGAGCAGCCGCCAGATGCCCTCCACCAGGTCCGAAACGAAGCAGAAGGAGCGGGTCTGACTGCCGTCCCCGAAGACCGACAGGGGCTTGCCCTCCAGGGCTTGCTGGACGAAGGCGGGGACCACCCGGCCGTCCCCCAACCGCATGCGCGGGCCGTAGGTGTTGAAGATGCGCACGATGCGGATCTCTAGCCCGTGGTAGCGGTGGTAGGCCATGGCCATGGCTTCGGCGAAGCGCTTGGCTTCGTCGTAGACACCGCGGGGGCCCACCGGATTGACGTTGCCCCAATAGCTTTCCGGCTGCGGATGCACCAGCGGGTCGCCATAGACCTCGGAGGTGGAGGCGAGGAGATAGCGGGCGTTGTGGGCCCGAGCCAGGCCGAGGGTGTTGTGGGTGCCCAGGGAGCCGACCTTGAGGGTCTGGATGGGCAGCTCCAAATAGTCGATGGGGCTCGCCGGCGAGGCGAAGTGGAGCACGTAGTCCACCGGCTCCTCGACGGTGAAGGGACGGGAGACGTCGTGCTCGATGAAGCGCACGTCGTCGCGGTCCAGCAGGTGCTCGAGATTCTCCAGCCGGCCGGTGATGAGGTTGTCGACGCAGATCACCCGGTGTCCCTCGGCGAGCATGCGCTCGCACAGGTGGGAGCCTAGGAAGCCGGCACCACCGGTGATCAACGAAGTGGTCATGAGGCGGCGCTCCGATCCGCGGCCACCGCTTCGGCACTAGATTCCGGACATCCTTCCGGCCGGCCCACGGAGACGTAGCGGAAGCCGGCGGCGGCCATCTTCTGGGGCTCGTAGATATTGCGCAGGTCGATGATCAGCGGCTGGCGCAGCGCCGAGCGCAGACGCCGCAGCTCGAGGGCGCGGAATTGGTTCCACTCGGTGAGGATGACCAGTGCGTCCGCATCCTGCGCCACCTGGTAGGAGTCGTCACAATACTCCAGGTCCGGCAGCTCGTGGCGGGCTTCGTCCATGGCCGCCGGGTCGTAGGCGCGAACCCGCGCGCCGCCTTTCTGCAGAGCCTCCGCCACCACCAGCGCCGGCGATTCGCGGATGTCGTCGGTGTCGGGCTTGAAGGACAGTCCCAGCAGGCCGAGGGTTTTGCCTTCCAGGCCTCCCACGGCCTGGCGAATCTTGTCCACCATGCGCAGGGTGGTGGCCTGGTTGACGTCCAAGACCGCTTCGATGATGTGGAATTGCTGGTCGTGGTCGCGGGCGATCTGGGCCACCGCCCGCGTGTCCTTGGGGAAGCAGGAGCCGCCGAAGCCGGGGCCGGGGTGGAGGAAACGGGGGCCGATGCGGCGGTCCAGACCCATGCCCTTGGCGACCACCTCGACATCGGCGCCGAGGGCCTCGCACAGGCCGGCGACCTCGTTGATGAAGGAAATCTTGGTGGCCAGGAAGCCGTTGGAAGCATATTTGATCAGCTCGGCGCTCTCCACGCCGGTGAGCACGAAGGGCACGTCGGCGACCCGCAGCGGCGAGTAAATGTCGAGCATCACCTCCCGGGCCCTGGGGTCGGAGGTGCCGATGACCACCCGGTCCGGGTGCATGAAGTCCTCGATGGCCGAGCCTTCGCGCAGGAACTCGGGGTTGCTCACCACCGCGAAACGGGCGTCGTCGCCGGCCTCGCCACGGACGATGCCCTCGATCACCTGCCCGGTGCCGATGGGCACGGTGCTCTTGGTGACGATGACCTTGTAGCCGTTGAGGTGCTGGCCGATGCTGGCGGCGACGGCGCGCACGGCGCTGAGATCGGCGGACCCGTCGGCGCTGGAAGGGGTGCCGACGGCGATGAAGATGGCCTGGGCGGCTTCGATGGCGGGTCCTAGATCGGTGGTGAAGCGCAGCCGGCCGGCGGCCATATTCTTGCGCACCAGGCCGCGCAAACCCGGCTCATAGATGGGAATTTCACCGTTGCTGAGGGCTTCGACCTTGGAGCGGTCTTTGTCGACGCCGGTGACCTGCATCCCGAAGTCTGCCAAACAGGCTCCGGTGACCAGGCCGACGTAGCCGCTCCCTACGACGCAGATGTTCATGGTGGATTACTCGATTTGGTCCGTAGGCCGCTAGGTTGAACTCGTGCGCTGATCCCCGTCCTTCGGTGGATTGGCGCGGCGGCGGAGTGTTCCGACCGGTGGCAGGCTCTCCGCAGGGGTCCTCTGAGGGGGATCCGTTGCAGCTCGGCTGCCAAGACCGCTTGGATCAGCTGCTCACCGGAGTGTCGACCTGATTGGGGGTGTAGTGCTCCCGATACCACGCGACGAAGCGCTTCAAACCTTCGCGGATGGGTACCTTGGGCGAGTAGCCGAGCAGGCGCCCGGCCTTGGTGACGTCCGCATAGGTGATGGGAACGTCACCGGGTTGCTGGGGAAGATACTCGATGCCCGCTTCCACGGCAAGCTCTTCCGCCAGCCACCGAACCAGGTCCGCGAGGGAGGTGGTCTCGGCCCCGCCGAGGTTGAAGATTTCGAAGCCGGGAGCGGCATCCAGGGCCGCTACCACGCCGTCGATGATGTCGTCGATGAAGGTGTAATCCCGCCGGCTGGAGCCGTCGCCGAACATCGGAACGGATTTCCCCTGGGCCAACAGGTGGGCGAATTTATGGATCGCCATCTCCGGCCGCTGGGCGGGACCGTAGACGGTGAAGAAGCGCAGGCAGGAGATCTTGAGCCCGTAGAGGTGATGGTAGTTATAGCACATTAGCTCGCCGGCCCGCTTGGTGGTGGCGTAGGGGCTGATGGGCAGGTTCACCGGGTCGTTCTCGGCGAAGGGCACCTTCTCGTTGATGCCGTAGACCGACGACGACGAGCCGAAGACGAAGACCTCCGGACCGTGCGCCCGGGCCGCTTCCAGCAGCCGCAGGGTGCCGATGCAGTTGACGTCCTCGTAGAGGATCGGCTGCTCCAGGCTCGGGCGAACCCCGGCGCGGGCGGCGAGGTGCACGACGGCGGTGAAGTCGCTGTCGGCGAAGAGCCCGTCCACCAGCTCCTGGTCGCGGATGTCCCCTTCGACCAAGCGGTAGTCGTCCCGCCCCAGGAACGGCTCGATATTGTTCCGCTTGCGCCGGGGATCGTAAAAATCGTTGAAGTTGTCCAGCACCGTCACCCGATCACCGCGCTGCAGCAGGCGGCGAGTCAGATGGGAGCCGATGAATCCGGCACCGCCGGTGACGAGAATATGTGCACACATTGTGAGTTGGTCTCTCCAAACGCCAGGTCGTCCAGCGTATGGGGGATGTTAGTCCGAATCCGCCGCAGGCACAAACCGCGGCCGGCGGTCACGGTGGGTCCGCTACGGGAGCCTCGCCGTTGGAAAGGGCCGGCTCTCGCGCCGCGCCGCTGTCGCCGGCGGCGGTTTCCCCTTGGGCCGCGTCGTAGCGCTTCTCGATGCCCTTCTTCTGCCGATTGCGGATCAACCAGCGCAGCAGACGCGACTCGTTGATGCCCACCAGGATGTCGTTTACCGCTTCGTAGACCGCCGGGTCGTCGATCAGGCGGGCGGCGGTGCCCTCGCCGCCGTTGAGCTTGTCGCTCACCTGCCGCAGATTCTCCACCAGGGCTTGAAGCTCGCTGGTGAGCTGCTCGGCGTATTCGTCGTCGTTGAGCAATTTGGGCAGCAAGCCGTCACCGCTGCGCAGGTCGCGAGAGAGGTTGGCGAACTCCTGGGAGGTTTGCTGCAGCGAGACGAGGGTGCTGTCGAGGCGCTGGGCCGCCTCGCCGTCGTGGAGCATCATGGGCAGCATGCCGTCGCCCT